>JBAPYC010000871.1:0-7310 GCA_049284535.1 Streptosporangiaceae bacterium | reverse complement strand
GCCCTGCGCGGGCCGCGGTTCCGTGCCCTGACCGACGACTGGCGCAAGGCGCTGCTCGGGATCCGCGACGCCGGTGCCCCCAAGCGGGGCAAGTCCAGGCCCAAGCGCCGCCGCCCGATTGCCGCCGGCGACCTGGCCGCCGCCACCACCGGCCGGGCGTTCCGGCGGATCGTGGCCCAGGGCCAGGCCATCACCGCCGATTCGGCCCCGGAATCCCTGCACAACCTGCGCAAGCGCGCCAAGGAGCTGCGCTACCTGCTGGAGTTCTTCGCCCCGCTGCACGACCCGGTGGCCTACCGCAAGGTGGTCGGCGACCTCAAGCAGCTCCAGGACTGCCTGGGCGATTTCCAGGACAGCCAGGTCCAGCGCGAGGAGCTGCAGGTGCTGGCCGGGCAGATGCTCGCCAAGCGTGCCGCTCCCGCCGCTACGCTGCTCGCCATGGGAGAAATCGCCGCAAACCTGGCCGATAGCCAGGCCGTGGCCCGGGCCGACTTCGCCCGGCGGTTCGCCCGGTTCGCGGGCCCGGCGGGCCAGCAGCGAGTCGCGGTCCTGCTGGCCGGCCCGGACGACGCCGGCCCGGAAGATGCTGGCCGGGAAGATGCCGGCCCCGAAGATGCCGTCCCGGACGGAGCGGCCTGATGAAGATCTACGCCACCTACAACATCAAGGGCGGGGTGGGCAAGACCACCGCGGCCGTCAACCTGGCCCACCTGTCCGCTGCCGCGGGCCGCCGCACCCTGCTGTGGGATCTGGACCCGCAGGGCGCGGCCAGCTTCATCTTCCGGATCAAGCCGCGGGTCAAGGGCGGCGGCAAGGCCCTCATCCGCGGCATCAGGACCCTGGACGGCGCGATCAAGGGCACCGACTTCGACGACCTGGACCTGCTCCCGGCCGACTTCACCTACCGGAACATGGACCTGCTCCTGGGCGGGCCCGCTCAGGGCAAGGCAGCCAAGAACCCCACCCGCAAGCTGGCCCAGCTGCTCAAGCCGCTCGGCGCCGATTACGATCACGTCTTCCTGGACTGCCCGCCGAGCATCTCGCTGGTCTCGGAGAACGTCATGCACGCGGCCGACGTGCTGCTGGTGCCGCTGATCCCGACCACGCTGTCCGTGCGCACCCTGGACCAGCTCACCGACTTCGTGGGCGGGTTCGACGGCCGCCGGCCCGACGTGCTCGCGTTCTTCTCCATGGTCGACAAGCGGAAAAAGCTGCACCTCCAGATCACCAACGACTTGAGGGCCGAACGGGCTGGGGTAGCCGCCTCGGCCATCCCGGCACTCTCGCTCATCGAGCGCATGTCCACCGAGCGTGCCCCGGTCACCGCCTTCGCGCCCCGCAGCGTGGCTGCCCGCGCCTACCAGGAGCTGTGGGCGGAGATATCCAAGGCATCGATCTTAGATATCCCTGATATCCCGTTCTGTGCGACGACCGCGACTTCGAGACCATCGCCACGGTCACCGGCCAGCGCGTCCGGCTGGTGACCGACGTCCACCCGGGAACGCGCCCCGCCCATCCGGCCTGAGTTTCCGCTAGTTGCCGCGGCCCTGCCAGGTGGTAATGCAGGCCTCGTTGCCCTCGGGGTCGGCCAGCACCCAGAACGCGGGCGCCTCGGCGTCGTAGACGAGCTTGCCGCCCGCCGCGATGGTGGCCTGGATCCGATCGTGCGCCTGGTCGTGCGGCACGGAGACGTCGAAGTGGATCCGGTTGCGCTGCGGCCGGGGCTCGTCCATCTGCTGGAACCAGACGGCCGGGCTCTGGCCAACCGGGTCCACGAGCGGGTCCTCCGGCCCGCCGTGCCCCGGCTCGGCCGTGTAGCCCAGTACCGCCTGCCAGAACGGCCGGATGCTGGCGATATCCGTGGCGTCGATGGCGATCTCGATCACCTGGACCGAGCGCGTGGTCTCGTCCGAGCCCGGCTGGGTGCTCAGCCGGAACTCCTCGGTCACCGCCGAGAGCCGGCGGGCCAGGTCCGCGTCGTGCGGGGTAACCCAGCTCACCGCCGCGGTCTGCAGCGCCAGCACCACCCGGTCCTCCCGCAGGTCCATCCGCAGGTGCCCCTGCGCCCCGGTCACCGCCGCCGCCCGCGCGGCCACGTCGGCGGCCAGCGGCAGCGACCCGGTGAGCACGAAGGTGCGGAACTCGCCGAGCACGAAACGCCAGCCCAGGCCGGTGACGGCGGCCGAGGCCTCGGTGCGGGTCAGCTTGGTCCGGTCGTCATGAGTGGTCGGCTCCATCCGCCCATCGTGCCACCCGCCCCCGTCAAGCCCCCACCCGGTGCTGCTGCAGGAACGCCAGCGTCCGGGCGTTGAACTCCTCGACGTTTTCGTAGATGGGCGCGTGCGAGCAGTCCTCGAACACGGTGACCTCCGCGCCGGCGATGGCCCCGGCCAGCGGATCCGCGAACCGGGTCGAGGTCACCTGGTCGTGCCGGCCGAATGTGATCAGGGTCGGCGCCTGGATCGACCCGAGCACGGCCGTGGCGTCGTGCGCCAGCACGGCCCCGGCCTGCTGGACGAGGGAGTCCACCGTCGGCATCGGGCGGCTGCGCACGAACTCGGCCAGCGAGTCGACGTACTCCGGGCGGGCCGCGTACATCTCCGGGGTGAAGCACCACGGGAAGACGCCCTGGATGATCATCTCCGGCACGCTGGCCAGGGCCTGGGCGATGATCTGCCAGCTCTGGACCACGGCCCGCAGGAACGGGTCACTGGCCGTCCAGGCGCTGTGCAGGGACAGCGAGGCCACCCGCTCGGGATACTTGGCCGCCAGCCACATGCCGGCCGCGGCGCCCAGCGACAGCCCGGACACGTGCGCCTGCCCGACGCCTGCGGCCTGCATGAACGCGGCCACGTCGTCGGCGAACAGCTCGGTGGTGTAGATGCCGTCCGGCTTGCCGGACCGGCCCGCGCCGCGCAGGTCGACGGTGTAACAGGTGTAGTGCTTGGCGTACTCGGCCACCTGGAACGCGTAGCACGCCTGGTCGGCGGCCAGGTAGGGGATCAGCACGAGCGGCTCGCCCTCACCCTGGACCTCGTAGTAGATCTCGATCCCGTTTGCCTGCACCGAGGGCATCTGGCCAGCCTTTCCCATGCCGTTGTTGAGACGATCCTAGGATCGCCGTATGCCCGGCGGAACAGGATCGCCATGCCCGGAACCGGCGACTTGCGGTCCACCGCGCGCGACCTGACCCGGTTCGTCACCGCCCCTGCACGAGGGCCGGCTGATCACCCCGGCCTTGCATGTTTACCGGCACCTTCGCCGGGCAGGAAGCCCGCTACCATCCTGGCGGCAAGCCGGGTTTCCCAGTCCTTCGCGGGCTGGCTGCCGGATCGTTCGGCGAGCATCGTGTTGGTCGCCAGCGACGAGGTGGCGGACATGTCGGGCCTGGTCAGGCAGCTCCTGTCGGCGGCTGTGACTTAATTTGAGATAGTCAATTTATTGACTGATTCAAGGCAAGGCGGGAAGATGGTCTCACATGGTTAGTGAGCCCGTCAGTCCCGACGACGCCGTCGTGCCGGAGTTGCGCGCGGCGGGCCTGCGCGTGACCATGGCGCGCCAGGCCGTGCTGGGCTGGCTAGCGAAGCACCCGCACTCGACCGCCGACGCCATCGCCGATGGGGTTCGCGCCGACTACGGCACGCTCTCCCTTCAGGCCATCTACGGCGTGCTGACAGCTTGCACGGACGCGGGGCTGCTGCGGCGCATCGAGCCCGCCGGCCATCCCGCCCGGTTCGAGCGGCGCGTCGGGGACAACCATCACCATCTGGTGTGCCGCGGGTGCGGGCGCACCGAAGACGTGGATTGCGTGGTCGGAGAAAGGCCATGCCTGGAGCCGGCTAGCGAGCATGGCTTCGCGATCGACGAGGCCGAAGTCGTCTTCTGGGGCCTGTGCCCGGCCTGCCAGAAGACGGCCAGCTCCATAGCCGGGACGCACTATCAACAGGAGGAATGGCAGTGACAGAACCTCAGGTCAAGCCGACAACAGATGATTCCGGCACACCAATCGAGAGCGACGAGCATTCGCTGACCGTCGGCCCCGACGGCCCAATCCTGCTGCACGATCATTACCTGATCGAGCAGATGGCCAACTTCAACCGCGAGCGCATCCCGGAGCGGCAGCCGCACGCCAAGGGCGGCGGTGCCTTCGGCTACTTCGAGGTCACTGGCGACGTCAGCGCCTACACCAAGGCGGCGGTGTTCCAGCCCGGGACCCGCACCGACACGCTGATCAGGTTCTCCACCGTGGCGGGGGAGCGGGGCAGCCCCGACACCTGGCGCGACCCGCGCGGCTTCGCGCTGAAGTTCTACACCACCGAGGGCAACTACGACATGGTCGGGAACAACACCCCGGTCTTCTTCGTCAAGGACCCGATGAAGTTCCAGCACTTCATCCGGTCGCAGAAGCGGCGCGCGGATAACAACCTGCGCGACCACGACATGCAGTGGGACTTCTGGACGCTGTCGCCGGAGTCGGCGCACCAGGTGACCTGGCTGATGGGCGACCGCGGTATCCCGCGCAGCTGGCGGCACATGAACGGGTACAGCTCGCACACCTACATGTGGATCAACGCCGCGGGCGAGCGCTTCTGGGTCAAGTACCACTTCAAGACCGATCAGGGCATCGAGACCTTCACCCAGCACGAGGGCGACCAGATGGCCGCCGCCGACACCGACTACCACCAGCGCGATCTGTATGACCACATCGAGGCCGGGGAGTTCCCGAGCTGGACGCTGAAGATGCAGATCATGCCGTTCGAGGACGCCAAGACCTACCGGTTCAACCCGTTCGACCTGACCAAGGTCTGGCCGCACAGCGACTACCCGCTGATCGAGGTGGGCAAGCTGGTCCTGAACCGCAACGTCACGGATTACCACACCGAGATGGAGCAGGCCGCCTTCGAGCCGAACAACCTGGTGCCCGGCATCGCGCTGTCCCCGGACAAGATGCTGCTGGCCCGCGGGTTCTCCTACGCGGACGCGCACCGGGCCCGGATGGGCGTGAACTACAAGCAGATCCCGGTCAACGCGCCGGTAGTGGAGCCGCACGCGTACAGCAAGGACGGCGCGATGCGGGTCAAGAAGGTCTCCGACCCGGTCTACGCGCCGAACTCCTACGGCGGCCCGCGGGCCGACAGCGAGCACTACCAGCCGGCCAGCTGGCACACCGACGGGGACCTGGTCCGCACGGCGTACACCCTGCACCCCGAGGATGACGACTGGGGGCAGGCCGGCACCATGGTCCGCGAGGTCCTGGACGACGCGGCCCGCGAGCGCCTGGTCGACAACATCGTCGGTCACCTGCTCAACGGCGTGAGCGACCCGGTCCTGATGCGTGCCTTCGAGTACTGGCACAACGTGGACAAGAACCTGGGCGACAAGATCGAGCAGGGCGTCCGCGCCAAGCAGAACGAGAAGGACCCCAAGGCCGCCGAACAGGGCAACCCCGCCCGCACCAGCATGCAGGAAAAGGCCTGACCATCTAAGTCAACCGCCGATCCCGCATCAACCGCAAAGCCCGGCGCCTCCACCAAGGCGCCGGGCTTTCGCGTCCCCGCTAACGCCCAGCCGCCTCGCCCCCGGCCCAGCCGCCCTGCCCCCAGCCGCCCTGCCCCCAGCCGCCCCAGCCGCCCCAGCCGCCCCGTCCGCGCCCAGCCTCCGCCTTCCGCGGAAACTACCGTGGATCCGGGCAGTGCGGTGTTTTGGGGCTCGAATTACCCCAGAGCTTGGATCCTCCCCGATCATTTCGCCGCTTCTCGCCGCCATCTGGCGTATCAGCTGGTCTCTCGTCGCCTCTGAGCTTGTAGAGACGTTCGCGAAGGACGTCCACGGGAGTTGGAGTCGTATGAGACACGCTGAGGCCGATGACGCGCAGCGGTCCAAGGGGAAGGCCTTCGCTCGCGCCAGCCTGGCGGGCGCTGCTGCGGGCGTGCTGCTCATCCTGGCGGGAGGCACCGCGGCAGCCGCGAGCACCCTATCCGGCCACCAGAGCCAGACCCAGCAGACCCAGGTCCAGCCAACCCAGAGCACGGCCCCGACCAACGGCACAGCCCCGACCAAGGGCACGACCCCGACTAAGGGCACGACCCCGACCCAGGGCACAGCCTCTGACGCCACGCCGGCGGCGCCCAGCGGGGTCTCCGCCGCTGCGACCGACGGCCAGGTCGCCCTGTCCTGGAGCGCGGTCACGGGAGCGACGTCGTACGCCGTCTTCGCCGCGACCAGCGAGAGCTTCGCGGCGAGCATACGCAAGCTCACAGTCAGCGGTCCGGGCGGCACGGTGACCGGGCTGACCAACGGCACCACCTACTACTTCTGGGTGATCGCGGTGAACAGCGCCGGGCAGAGCAGCGTGTCCGTGGCGGTGAAGGCGACCCCGGTGGCCACAGTCACCGTCCCTGGCGCTCCCGTCGGCGTGAAGGCGACCAGCCGGGACGACGGGGCCACGGTGACGTGGGCTGTGCCCGCGTCCGACGGTGGCTCGCCCGTCACCGGCTACGATGTCTACGCGTCGACCAGCCCGGACTTCCGTGGCGGGATGCCTGCGGCTAAGGTCACCGGCACGAGCTACGTGCTCAGCGGCCAGCCCGAGGGCGACATGTGGTACTTCAAGGTGGCCGCGGTCAACGCCCGCGGTATGGGCCCGGTCTCCGCCGTGGCGTCGGCCTTCGTCGGTCTGGCAACGCCCGTGACCCTCGGTGCGCCGACCTCGGTCGCGGCCAGGCCCGGTCTCGGGCGAGTGACCCTGACGTGGACCGCGCCCCATGCGGCCGGGACGGCGATCAGCGGGTACTTCGTGTTCGCCGGCACCAGTCCCGGCGGCGAGTCCGCCACTCCGGTCAGCAAGGTTCTCGTGCACGGCACCAGCGTGGTGGTGGCCGGCCTGGCCGGCGGCAGCCGTTACTACTTCATGGTGGCCGCGGTCGGCAAGGACGGCCGTCCGGGCGAACGGTCGGCTGAGGTCACGGCGGTTCCGCTGGGTCCGGCCGGCTCGCGCCAGACGAGGGGCACCGGTCAGACGAGCGGCACCGGCCAGACAAGCAGCACCGGCCAGACGAACGACACCAGCCAGTCGACGGGCACCGGCCAGACGACCAGCACGGGCCAGGCGGACAGCATCCCGCCCGGGACCATCCAGGTGGCCGACCAGGATGGCTCGCCCACGGGCACCGGCAGCCAGCCGGCCACCACGAACCACCGGTCCCCGCACGCCGTTGCGATCATCGCACTGTCCGGCGTGGCCACGGCCGCTCTGGCCGGGGCGGTCGGAGCGGCCTTGCACCTGCGCCGCCGCCGGCGGCTGTCCACGC
>JBAPYC010000870.1:0-5444 GCA_049284535.1 Streptosporangiaceae bacterium | reverse complement strand
AGCAGCATCAACGGGATGATCTTCCAGCGCGGCAACCCGCTGGACTACGAGCGCTGGGCGGCCGACCCCGGCATGGCCGACTGGGACTACGCCCACTGCCTGCCGTACTTCAAGCGGATGGAGAACTGCCTGGCCGCGGCGCAGGACGACCCGTTCCGCGGGCACACCGGGCCGCTGGTGCTGGAGCGCGGCCCGGCCTCCAACCCGCTGTTCGGCGCGTTCTTCGCCGCCGTCCAGCAGGCCGGCTATCAGCTCACCGATGACGTGAACGGCTACCGGCAGGAGGGCTTCGCCCAGTTCGACCGCAACATCCACCGGGGACGGCGGCTATCGGCCGCGCGGGCCTACCTGTATCCGGTGCTGAGCCGGCCCAACCTCACGGTGGCCACCCGCGCCTTCGTCGCCAGGATCATCTTCCGCGGCAAGCGCGCGGTCGGCGTTGAGTTCCGCCACAAGGGCAGGCTCAAGCGGGTCCGGGCGGGCGAGATCATCCTGTGCGGCGGCGCCTTCAACACCCCGCAGCTGCTCCAGCTGTCCGGGGTGGGCAACGCCGGCGAACTGGCCGCGCTCGGCATCGACGTGGTGGAAGACCTGCCGGGCGTGGGCGAGAACATGCAGGACCACCTGGAGGTCTACGTCCAGCACGAGTCCAAGCTGCCGGTCACGGTCGCGCCGGCGATGAAGTACCGCAACCGGCCCATGGTGGGGGCCAAGTGGCTGTTCGGCCGGACCGGACCCGGTGCCTCCAATCACTTCGAGGGCGGCGGCTTC
The DNA here is from genome assembly GCA_049284535.1 of Streptosporangiaceae bacterium. Taxonomy (GTDB): domain Bacteria; phylum Actinomycetota; class Actinomycetes; order Streptosporangiales; family Streptosporangiaceae; genus Palsa-504. The sequence goes on along the minus strand of JBAPYC010000870.1, from coordinate 4,673 downwards.
GCCCGCAGCAACGATGAGGTGCTCTATCCCAACCTGATGTTCCACTTCCTGCCGATCGCGATCCGCTACGACGGCTCGCAGCCGCTGAGCGGGCACGGGTACCAGATACACATCGGGCCGATGTACTCCGACGCCCGGGGCAGCCTCAAGATCACCTCCGGCGATCCGGCCGTCAAGCCGGCGCTGCGGTTCAACTACCTGTCCACCCCGACCGATCGCCGGGAGTGGGTCGAGGCCATCCGGGTCTCCCGGAAGATCTTCAGCCAGGCCGCCTTCGCCGACTACGACGCCGGCGAGCTGTCGCCGGGGCCCGACGTGCAGACCGACGAGGAGATCCTGGACTGGGTGGCCCGGGACGCGGAGACCGCGCTGCACCCGAGCTGCACGGCCAAGATGGGCACCGGCGACATGGCGGTGACGGACCCGGGTTCGATGCGCGTGCACGGGCTGGAGGGGCTGCGCATCGTCGATGCCTCGGTGATGCCTTATGTCACCAACGGCAACATCTACGCCCCGGTGATGATGACCGCGGAGAAGGCCGCCGACCTGATTGCGGGCAATACCCCGCTGCCGCCCGAGCACACCGAGTTCTTCCGCCGGGACCGCGCACAAGTTCACGCGGGCGAAACACAAGGCCGTTCGGAATAAAGATCTTTGAATTTTCCGAACGGGATGGGTGTATCGCAGACCCTACAACGTGGGATTCTTTACCCGAAAACTGGACAGAACAGCTGTCACGTCACCATGATCGAAATTGCGCCGGCGATCCCGGCGCCATGGGACAAGGAGCGACCTGGATGACCACACCGAACGAGGCCCTCGGCGGCCCCGCGGAAGGCGAGGCCAGCGACCCGCTGCCGGAGGCGCTGTCGCTGGTGCGGGGCGCCTCGGAGGCGGGTTACCAGCTCAAGATCCTCGGCGGCCTGGGTGTCCGGGTGCTGTGCCCGGATTTCCCGCCCCGGCTGCGCGCGGGCCAGGACATCGACCTGGCCTGCCAGGGCAAGACCCGGCGCCAGGTGGCGCAGTACCTGGAGAGTGCCGGCTGCCAGGCCGACAAGCGGTTCAACAACCTGAACGGCGACCGGCAGATGTACTTCAATGCGCCGTCCGGGCGGCCCATCGATGTCATGGTGGACCGGCTGACGATGTGCCACACGCTGGACTTCAAGTCCTCGTTCGGGTCGGCCTCCCCCACCCTGGACCCAGCTGACCTGCTGCTGTCCAAGCTGCAGATCGTCGAGCTCAACGCCAAGGACGCGCACGACATCTTCCATCTGCTGTCCGGGCTGCGGGTCGGCCGGGACAGCACCCGGCCGACCATCGACCCGGACCGGTTCGGCGCCGTGCTGGCGTCCGACTGGGGCTGGTGGCGGACGGTGACGGGCAGCCTGGCCAAGCTGCCCGACCTGCTGTCCGCGCAGCCGGGACTGGCGCCGCCCTATCCGCGGTTCGACCCCCTGACCCAGGCCAAGCAGCTGCAGGAGGTAGCCGAGACGGTGCCCAAGGGGCTGAAGTGGAAGACGCGGGCCAGGGTCGGGGACCGGGTGCGCTGGTATGAGCTGCCCGAAGAGGTCGATCACTGACGTGCTTACCGACACCAAGGAAGGCCCGGCGACATGAAAGTCTTTTTCGCCACAGACATCCACGGCTCCGAGATCTGCTGGCGAAAATTCCTCAACGCCGCCGCCTTCTACAAGGCCGACATGGTCATCCTCGGCGGAGACGTGACCGGCAAGGTCCTGGTGCCGGTCCTGGCCATGCCGGGCTACTGGGAGGTCACGTTCGGCGGCCAGCGGCTGCGACTGGAGACCAAGGCCGAGCTGGATGAGATCCTGCGCAAGATCCGGGACCGCGGGTCCTACCCGTCCGTGATGGCGCCGGACGAGCTTGACGCGCTGAACGAGGAGGACGGCTCGGTCGACCGCCGGTTCACCCTGGAGATGACCAAGGGCCTGGACCGCTGGATGGACATGGCCGACGGCAAGCTGCGCGGCGGCGAGATCCCGTGCATCCTCAACGGCGGCAACGACGACATCTGGGAAATCGACGACATCATCGAGGCCTCCCCCACGGTCAGCTTCGCCGAAGCCAAGGTGCTCGACATCGGCGGGTTCTACCTGGCCTCGATGGGCTGGACCAACCCGACGCCGTGGAACACCTTCCGCGAGGCGCCCGAGGACGTGCTCGCCACCAAGATCGACGCGGTGGTGTCGCAGATCCCGGACATGGGCCGGGCCATCTTCAACTTCCACGCCCCGCCGTACGGCACCGGCCTTGACGAGGCACCTGCGCTGGACGCGACCATGCGGCCGGTGCTCGGCGGCGCGGTGATGAAGCCGGTCGGCTCCACGGCGGTCCGCGCGGCCATCCAGAAGTACCAGCCGGCCCTGTCCGTGCACGGCCATATTCACGAGAGCCGGGCGGTCAAGAAGCTTGGCCGGACCCTGTCCATGAACCCGGGCAGCTCCTACAGCGACGGCGTCCTGCAGGGCGCGGTGCTCGATCTGAACGAGAAGAAGGGCAAGGTCGGCAAGTACATCATGGTGAACGGCTGAGGCTGCCCAGGGCGGCCCACCGCGACCGGCACGCCGGGATCCGCGGGCCGGGCAGAGCTCGCCGCCAGGGGACGTAGCCGAGCGTGAGACTTCAACTTCAGAAACAGCAGACCCACGGGCACCAAAAGGCTAATATCTACGCTAAATTCGCGTACAGCCACAAGATGTAGCAGTCGGCGCAACTCACCGTCCGATGCTTGAAACACGGACAAAATTCGAAATATCAAGATAGCCGGAGGGACGAAAAATGACGGCAGGAGCACTCGGGGAAGAGAGACCAACTCTCTTCCTCCGCAAAGCAACGGGCCTGGTCCGGGGCTGGTCCGTCAGGGACTCGGCGATCTATGCCTGCCTGTCCACCAACGTGGTCACGCTGGGCATGGTCGAGTGGGCCTATGGGTCGACCTTCCCCAAGGGACAGCTGATCACCTCGATCGTGATCTCCGGGATCTGGGTTTCGTTCCTGATCATTGCCTACTCGGGGCTAGTCGTGACGATCCCGCGCGCTGGTGGCGACTACGTCTGGCAGAGCCGCATCCTGGGCAGCGGTATCGGCTTCGTGCTGGCCGCCACCGGCTGGTGGTTCATCTTGTGGCTGTGGGCACCGATCTACGGGTCGGTGCTGAGCGAGGAGTTCTTCCAGCCCATCTGGGCCACACTTGGCTATCACGGTACGTTCTTCGCCAGCCATACCGGGATCTTCGTGGTCACGCTGATCACGATCGTGCTGGCCGGCGCGCTGGTCTCCATCGGCATGGCGGGCTACGCCCGGGTGCAGAGGTACTGCTTCATCGGCGGCATTATCGGGTTCCTGGTCGTGGTCATCCTGCTCCTGGTCACCAGCCGGAGCAGCTTCATCTCCTCGTTCAACCTCGAGGCGAGCAAGATGTTCGGGATTAACAACGCCTACGCCGCCCAAGGCGCGGACGCGGTCAAGGGCGGCTACACCGCCCCGGGCCTGGGGTTTGGCCCGCTCGGCCCGACCCTGCTGCTGGTGCCGATGATGATGTTCTACCTGCTGTGGCCGAACTGGGGCACCACCCTGTATGGCGAGATCCGCGGGGCCAGCGACTTCCGCCGGGTGTTCACCGGCATGTTCGCCGGGCTGTGGACCACGGTGCTGCTGTCCATCATCCTCCTGCTGCTGTTCGCCAAGACCTTCGGCTGGGCCTTTTACCAGAACGTCAACGAAAACTGGCTGACGGCGGGCAAGTCGGCGCTGCCGATCTTCCCGTATCCGGTCCTGCTGGCCGGCTGGATCGTGCACAACAGCGCGTTCCAGGTCATCTTGCTGCTGCTGATGAGCCTGTGGTTCTTCGGCTGGGTCGGCACGCTGTTCCTGTCCTCGACCCGGGTCATCTTCGCGGCCGCCTTCGACCGGGTGCTCCCGGACGCGGCCGCCCAGGTCTCGGAGCGGCGCCGGGTGCCGGTGGCCTCGCTGCTGCTGATGCTGCTGCCCGCGATCGGCCTGGCCGCCCTGTACGCGTTCAACACCACGTTCGCCACTTACACCCTGGACGCCACACTGGTCATCGCGGTGACCTATCTGGGCAGCGCGATCGCGGTGGTCATCTTGCCGCTGCGTAAGCCGGAACTGTGGTACGCCTCGCCGGCCAGCAAGTTCAAGGTGCTGGGCGTGCCGGTGGTGCCGGTGGCGGGAGTCGTCACGATCGCGCTGCTGGTGTACAACCTGTACGAGTGGCTGTCGAACGACCTATACGGCGTCAACCACAGCGGGTCGCTGATCTACATGGGCGCGATGTACGTGCTGGCCATCGTGATCTACGTGATCGCCCGGATCGTCCGCAACCGCCAGGGCATCGACCTGTCCCTGATCAACAAGGAGATCCCGGTCGAGTAACTGTCTGGCTCTTTGGGCCGGCCGTCCGTCTGGCGCCGCCGTCCCCGGGTTCGCCCGGGACGGCGGCTCCTTGCGGTTCAGCGGGAGGTCGAGGGCCACCCGTTCGGCTCAGATGGTTGTATGGCCTGGACAGGAAGGGAGCCTATGGCGGCGGAACGGGATCTGGACGGGCGGACGTTCCTGGTGACCGGGGGCAACACCGGCATCGGGCGGGCGACCGTGGCGGCGCTGGCTGGCCGCGGTGCGCGGGTGTACCT
>JBAPYC010000869.1:0-10324 GCA_049284535.1 Streptosporangiaceae bacterium | reverse complement strand
GTGTTAAACCTCGTGAAGGACAAGTTATCAAGGCTAGCCGGACGGGTCCGCCGCAGCCGCGGGTGAGGTTGAAGATTGAGAATCCAGATTGATCCAGCAGCGGATACGTTCCTGCTCGACCATGTCGTGGAGGGGTCGCCAGTCCTGCCCACCGTCATGCAGCTGGACCTGGTGGCTCGCGCGCTGGGCGCCGCTGGGCGGAAGCAGCCCGCCGGGTTGCTGATCCGGGACATCACGGTTGGCCCTCCGGTCCGCTTCGGCCGGCCCGGACCGCGTGACCTGAATCTGCTGTGCACCCCGGAACCGTCACGTTGCCCCGGGCCTCAGGCATGGCGTTGCGAACTGCGCAGCCCAGGTCATGATGCGCCGCATCTCGTGGCGGTCGCCGGGCCCGCGGCCGGATCCGCGCCCAGGGTGGCAGCCTGGGGTGCAGGGGTTAACTCCCTGAGCTGTGGCCCCGATCTGGTGTACCCGCCGTTCTTCCACGGTCCCGCCTTCCAGGTGGTCGCGGCGTTCGGCCGCGAGGGCGCCGGCCTGCGGGGTGCCCTCGCCCCCGGCCTCCCGCCGCTGAGCTGGGCCTGCGGGCCGACCGTGCTCAGGCCCCGCCTTCTGGAACTGCTGCTCCAGTGCTGCGGCCTGCAGGAGCTGGCCGAGACCAGCCGGATGATGGTGCCGGCCGGTCTCGAGGCGGTGCACTGGCTTCCAGCGTCACTGACCGCCGGTGACGGGACCGGTGCCATGGCCGTGGTCCGGCCCCGGTCCGGGCCCCAGGACTCCGGCCGTGTCTTCGACGGCCAGGTGATGACTTCAGCCGGGACGGTACTGGTGACAGTCACCGGTTACCGCACCGCGGACCTGGGGCCGGGCGCCAGCCGGCCGCACTCCGCCCGCCTCACCCGATGCCTGGCCGGCCACCACGAGCCGGGCGCCCGTTCACTCGCCGATTCCCGAGGAGCAGCACGATGACCGCACCCATCACCGTGCCCGCTGGCCCCGCGCCCGCTGGCCCCGCGCCCGAACCGTGGCTGCCCCACCGCGGCTACCCCGACACGGCCGCGTTCCGCGGTTTCTTCGCCCCGTCCCGGATCGAGGCCGACGTCTACGACCTCGAGGTCGACGGGGAGATCCCGCCCGAGCTGAACGGCGCGTTCTACCGGGCCGCCGCCGATACCCAGTTCCCGCCGCGGCGCCAGGACGACATCTACATCAACGGCGACGGCATGATCACCATGATCCGCTTCGGGCAGGGCCACGCCGACCTGCGCACCCGGTACGTCCGCACCCAGCGCTTCCGGCTGGAACGCGCGGCCCGGCGAGCTCTGTTCGGCGCCTACCGCAACCCATTCACCAACGACCCGGCGGTCGCCGGCGTCGATGACGGCAACGCGAACACCTCGGTGGTCTGGCACGCCGGACGGCTGCTGGCCCTGAAGGAAGCAGCGCTGCCCTACGAGCTCGACCCGGTCACGCTGGAAACCCGCGGGGTGTTCAGCTTCGGCGGCCAGCTTCCCGGGCGTACTTTCACCGCCCACCCCAAGATCGACCCGCTGACCGGTGAGATGATCGCCTTCTCCTACAACTCCAGCGGCCGGCCCGACCGGGACGTCAACGTCTTCGTGATCTCGCCCGCCGGGCAGCTCACCCGGACGGAGACGTTCCGGGCGCCCTACTCCTCGATGATGCACGACTGGCTCGTCACCAGGGACCACATGATCTTCACGTTCTCGCCGATGATCTCGGACTGGGAGCGGATGAAGGACGAGCCCCAGTACTTCGTCTGGGACCCGCCGGAAGGCACCCACGTCGCGGTCATCCCGCGCGACGAGGGAGTGGCCGGGATCCGCTGGTTCCGCAGCGACCTGGTCATGGAGACGCACAGCCTGAACGCCTGGTCAGCGGGCGACACCGTGGTCGCCGACCACTTCGTGGCCCGCAGCGGCTGGTTCTCCCAGTTCCCGAAGACCACGCAGGGACTGCTGCCGGAGGCGCCGCCGTTCGCCCAGCGATGGACCCTGAGCCTCAGCCAGGGCGCCGCGCACTGGTCCGACAGCCACGCCACATATACCAGCGAGCCCCTGTTCGACCACCCGGGTGACATGCCGCGGGTCGATCCGCGGGTGCTGATGGATCACAACCGGCACTCCTGGATCGGCTGCATGAACCCCGCGGCCGGGCCTATGCCGGAGTTCGGCCCGATGGGACCGCCGTTCAACAGCCTGTTCCACCGTGATGACGACACCGGGATCCAGACCGGTTACTACGTCGGGGAGGACGCTGCCCCCGAGGAGCCGGTGTTCGTGCCCAAGGGCCCGGACGCGGCCGAAGGTGAGGGCTACCTGCTGGCCCTGGTCGGGCGGCGCGCGCTGAACCGCAACGACATGATCATCCTCGACGCGCTCGACATCGCCGCCGGGCCCATCGCCACCATCAAGATCCCGTTCCGGCTCCGGTACGGATTCCATGGCACCTGGATCCCGGCCCGGGAGCTCGACCATGGCTGAGTCACCAGCTGCGCCGGACGCCTCGACCGCGCGGGCGGTCATCGACCACGCAGGAGTTTCCGTCGCGGATCTGGAAAGATCCGAACGCTTCTACCGGGATGTGCTCGGCTTCACCACGGTGGAAGACCGATTCGGCTTCCCCGAGCATGAGCTGCGGGGCGTGGTGCTGGTCAACCCGCAAGGCGCCCGGGTAGAGCTGTTCGAGCGGAAAGGATCGGTGTCAACCGGCCCGCACCACCAGATCGAATCCACCCGCCGGCAGGGCTGGTTCCAGTTCGCTCTCGCCGTACCCGACATCGCCGGGACATTCGCCGCGATGGTCGCCGCAGGCGCTGAGCCCTCACTCGCCCCGGCCATCGCCCCGGACGGGGTGACCCTGGTCGCGTTCGTGCGGGACCCCGACGGCAATCTCATCGAATTCCTGCAGCGGCCTGGCCGCCCCGGTTCGGCCGGATAGCCGGCGTGTGGGACGCGGAACTGCGCGGCCGGGTGGCCGTCCTCACCTACAACCGCCCGCCCGAGAACGTGCTCGGATTCGCCGACCTGGCCCAGCTGGACGCGACCCTGCAGCGCTGGGGCGGTGACGAACGCGCCCGGGTAATCGTGCTCACCGGCGGGATCCCCGGGTACTTCGCCGCGCACGCCGACCTGGCCGACGTCGCGGCGCTGAAAAACGGCAGCACAGCCGGGCCGCACGGGCCCCAGGCCTGGGGACGCGCTCTGACCCGCATCTCGGCCATCCCGCAGCCGGTCATCGCGGCCGTCAACGGCCAGGCGTGGGGCGGCGGCTTCGAACTCGCCCTCGCCTGCCTCCTGCGGCTGGCCTCACCAGCCGCGCACTTCCGCTTTCCCGAGGTCGCCGACGGTGCCATTCCCGGGGCAGGCGGAACCCAGCGGCTGCCCCGGCTCATCGGCCTGCCCGGCGCCGCCCGGCTCATCCTCAGCGGCGAACTCGTCACGGCCGCGGAAGCCCTGCGGCTAGGCCTCGTCGAGGCGCTTCTGCCCAGCGAAGGATTCCTCGAGGCCGTCCTGGACTGGGCTGCTCCACTCGCCAGCCAGCCCCGGCACGCACTCGCCGCCGCCAAGCAGGCGCTCCTGCTCAGCGCGCAAACACCCCTGGACCAGGGCCTCGTCGCCGAGCAGGACATCTTCCGCGCTGTCCTGACCTCGCCGCAAACGGGGCATGACCGGCTCTGACGGACATCCATCATCAGGGGTTGCGAACTGCTCCAGTTAGAGCGTGTATTAGCTAGCGTACGTATGTTCTAGTTAGTAGGTTGGACGTGTGAATATGACCGAGTGGGCGGATGCGCAGGGCGTCCATGTGCAGACCGCCTGCCGCTGGCGCCGGTCAGCGCGGAACCGGGCGCTGGAGGCTCCCGGCTGCGCCCGCCAGGACTTCGGGCCCCAGGCCGTGTGGTTCCAGACCTGCGGTGCGGTGTGAGCGCGCTGCGGGAGATGGCCGGGCCGTTTGCGGTCGCGCCGCCGGCAGGTGCACGAGTACGGACCCGGCTGCGGGTATCCGGCGGCGACGCTGCGGTGCTGCGCGAGGCAGGGGAGTACCTGGGTTCGCTGGCGTCGGCTGATCTGGCGGCCCGGTGCGCGGAAGGCAGGCTCGGCGCCAAGCAGCGGGCGCGGTCGCGGCAGGCGCGTAAGCAGGAGCTGACCGCGAAGTCGTCCTCCCGCTGGGCCGGGGCGCTGACCAGCACGAGCGAGGATGCCTACCAGCTCGCCCACCGCAACCTGCTGGCCGAACGCCACTGCCTGCTGGCCCGCATCACGCGGATCGGGACCCGGCTGGCGGTGGCGGCGGGGAAGCGGGCCGGGCGGGTGCGCGGGTACCCGGCCACCGCCGGACGGCACGCCAAGACCATCCGCATCCAGGCGTTGCGTACCAGGCTGGCCGAGGTCGAACGGCAGCTGGACACCGGGCGGGTGAGCGTGTGCCGGGGCGGGAAAGCTTTGATGCACGAGCGGAACAACCTCGCGGACGCCGGGCTCACCGAGGCGCAGTGGCGGGCGCAGTGGGAAGCGGCCCGGCTGTTCCTGACCGCGGACGGGGAGAAGGACAAGACCTGGGGCAACGAAACGATCCGGTGGAACCCGGACCAGAACTGGCTGGAGATCAGGCTCCCCACCCCGCTGGCGCGGCTGGCGAACCGGCCGCACGGCCGTTACCGGCTGTCCGGCCCGGTCCAGTTCCCCTACCGGGGCGGCGATGTCGCCGCGCAGGCCGCGGCCGGCGCCATCCGCTATGACATCTCCCTGGACCCGGCACGAGGGCGCTGGTACCTCGACGCATCATGGAAGACGCCAGTGACCGGGCCCCTCACGCTGGCGCAGGCCCGGCAGGGCAACGTCGTCGCAGTGGACGTGAACGCCGGGCACCTCGCGGTGGCGGTCCTGAGCCCGGACGGCAACCAGGTCGGTACCCCGTACACCATCGGCCTGCCACTAGCGGGCCTGCCGGCCAGCACCAGGGACGGGCGGCTGCGGGCCGCGATCACCCGCATCCTGACCACCGCCCGCGAGCACCGGGCCGGCGCCGTGGTGATCGAGAACCTCGACTTCGCCGACGCCCGGCACCAAGGACGCGAACGCGCCGGCAACCGGCCCTCACACGGACGCCGGGGCCGGGCGTTCCGGCACCAGGTCGCCGGTATCCCCACCGCCCGGTTCCGTAACCGGCTCACCTGCATGGCCTGCAACACCGGCATGGCCGTCATCGCGGTGGACCCGGCTGCACCTCCCGCTGGGGGGCCCAGCACTGGCTCGCCTCCATGCAACGGCACCACCCCGAGCTCACCGGTCACCACGCGGCAGCGTTCGTGACCGGCAGACGCGGACTCGGCCTCCGGGCCCGGCGGCGTGCGTCAGGGAACCTACCCGCACCAGAGGATGCGGCACGGTCAACCCAGGCACGCCCCGGGACCCCCCGGAAGACCGGGCCCGAAACCAGGAGACCCGCCACCCGGACGGACCTGCGGCAGCCACCAGGCACCAAGACCGCAACGCCCCGATGGAGCACGGCAGGCGACCAGGCGACCCACGACCGTCCGGGGCCGCCCCCCAGGCAGGACCCGCTCCTGCCAGGTGACTAGGAACGGTTTGTCCCTCGGCTACGTTACGAGACTCCTGCCATCGCGGGCAGGCCGGAAGCCTTATCGAAGGCGACGGATAAGCCGGGTCTGAGCCGTCGTATTTACAGGTCAGCCCGCCGCATGAGCCGGCTGTGATCGGGTAGCAGATGATCCCTGGCGGGCTTTTACGGTGTGCGCGGCTGGCGGTGAGCATGGCAGGAACAAAGCCGGCGAAATGCCAGCGAAGGCCCGGCGGCGGCCGGGCGGGAGCCAGTACGGTCAGATGCCGAGCAGGTGCAGGCAAGGCAGGCGGAGGTTTCAGGGTGGCGGCGGACGCGAGTGCGCAGATCACGGAACTGACCGTCGAAGATCACGCGTGCCTGACGTTCGGGGAGGCAGAGGAGCTGTTCGACGTGACCGCGGCCTTCGTCCGGGATGGGCTGGACGCAGGCCTGAAGGTGATGTGGCTAAGTGACGCCGGGCCGGGTCCGGCGGTGGCAGAGCTGTCCCGGCGGGGAATCAAAGTGGAGCCGGCGATGGACGCGGGGCAGATGACGGCGGCCGGGTGCGAGGGCCGCCTGCTGTCCGGGCAGGTGTTCAGCGCCGACGCGGCGATCGGGTGGCTTACCCGGCAGCTGGCATCGTCCCGGGAGCTTGGGTTCCTGGGCCTGCGGATCGCCGTGGACATGAGCTGGGCGCTGCGGCCGGTGACCGGGATCGAGCAGCTGCCAGAGTTCGAGAAGGGCATCGCCGCGGCGTTGGCCGGCACCGCCGCGTCGGTGCTGTGCCAGTATGACCGGGACCGGTTCGACCCGGTCACGCTGGCGTCGGTGGCAGGGTTCCACACGCGCTCGGTGGCGACCGCCAGCTACCACGCGGACGCGATGCTGCGGATCTGCCGCCAGTACGCTCCGCCCGGCATCCGGATCGCCGGTGAGATCGACTACCAGGCCGAAGAGCCGCTGACACTTGCCCTGGCCGAGGCGGTCCGCCTCGATGGCGACGTCACGGTCAACATGGCCGCCCTGGCCTTCATCGACGGGTTTTGTGCCCGGATGATCGCCGACACCGCGCGGATGCTGGCCGCCTCCCGCACCGTCATCCTGCTGTGCCTGCCCGAGATCGCCGCTGGGTTCGCCCGGCTCGGCCTCAAGGATCTGCCCGGCATCAGGCTGGTGACTGCCAGTGAGCAGTGACCCCGGTCCCAGCGAGGCCGCATCCAGCGTCGGCACTGCCGTGCTGGACCAGGTTTTCGACCGTGAGTCCCTGTATGCGCTGCGGGCGGCGGTTGCGGCACATGCCGCCGAGGCCGGGCTGGCCCGGCAGCGGGTCTACGACGTCGTCACCGCCGCGCACGAGCTGGCGGCCAACGCGGTACGCCACGGTGCCGGCCATGGGCGGCTGCGCCTGTGGGCAGATGACCGGTCGCTGCACTGCGAGGTCAGCGACGACGGTCCAGCGGACCAGGATCCCACCGGCCCGTATGCGGCAGCATGGCACCGCGAGCACGGCCACGGGCTGTGGATAATCGACCAAGTCGCCGACCAGGTTACCCTGGACCGCGACCCCGCCGGCACCACGGTCAACATCACCTTCATCATCAGCTCACCCAGCTAGCCGCACGGTGCCCCGCGCACACGGGCCTGCACGCCCGACTCAGCGATTTCACGTTGGCGGCCTTGCCTTGCGAGCCTGAGGTTTCGGCCCGAGCAGGAGCCTTGCGCCTTCGCCACGATCCGTGCCCCCGGACGTGGCGCCGTCGAGGCTCGTCAGGGTTGCTGGCCGCGCGGTGCGATCAGCGCCTGGATGGTGATCTCGCCACTGACGATGCCGGCGGCAACGTCGGCGACCTTGAGGTTGCGGTCACGGGCGTATCTCCTGATCAGCGCGAAGACGCTGTCCATAGACATGGTGAAGTGCTTGGCGAGCATTCCCTTGGCCTGCTCGATGAGGATCCGGCTGTCCAGTGCCGTTTGCAGTTGCCCGGCCAGCGCATTGCCGTCCCGGCGTTCCCGCTCCTGGATCAGCGCGATCGCCGCCATCTCCGTCATGGCCCGCGCGATCTCTATCTCGTTAACGATGAACGGCTCGTCGCCGTCACGGAAGAGATTCAGGACGCCGATCACTTCCGTGCCGGCCTGTAGCGGCACCCCGCACAGCCGCTGGAATCCCGCTTCGGACGCGTGCGGGGCGAAGGCTGGCCAGCGTCTCAGGCTGCCGTCCGCGCTGACCTGGACGGCCTCGCCGCTGGCGAACGCATCCAGGCAGGGTCCCTGCCCGGTTTCCAGCTCCAGCAGCTCCAGGTACCGCATGCGGCCTTCCGAGGAAGTGACCAGCCGCAGCCCGCTGCGCTGGTCGGCCAGCATCACCCCGGCTGCCTCGGCCCCCAGGATCTCGGCCGAGTCCACGGCCAGGCCATGCAGGAACTCCGCGATGTCAAAGTCCTTGACCAGCATGCCGGCCAGCCGCACGAACGCACGAGCCAGCAGCATCTCACGGGCCAGGCCAGCCCTCCGGCCTGCCTGGTCACCATCGGGCTTACTCATCGAACCGCACCTCGTAAACGCAGCCAGTGATCCGGTTCTCAGCCGTCAGGTTGGGCAGGACCGGAAATCTGGAGACACGGGCCTGGGGGCACGGCCTTTCGCTAGGTTCCGCCCGCAGTCTACGTGCAGCTTTTCCTCCCGGTAAGGCTCTGGAACGTGACACTTGTGACCGGATCGCGGCACATGTGACCCGGGTGCCTGAGTGACGCCACCGGCGCTTTAACGTTGTGATGGCGACGGGATATCAGAGCGCGAGGAAGACAGTCCTGCAGCCAGATGCACTGCCAGTTAGCCAGCCCGATCGGGCCAGTACGAGCGGGGGACGGCGCCGGGAGCGCCTTGGTCTGATACTGCTCACTTCGGCAGCGCGGAGTAAGCAGCATTGGCAACAGTCGCTGCGCCCTTGAGCCGGTGGGCGCGCTGCGGAGGCTACCGGACTGCGGCCTGACCATGTCGGTGGCGACGGACTTCGATCGCTTCGATGACATGATCAAGAGAATCGACGCATGCTTTATCGGCCTGATCGAGCCCCCGCCGCCTGTGTGACACCGGAACCCCGCATACCCGGCAACTAACCTCCGTTTGCCCGCGCTGTCACGGACCCCCGGGGCCAGCCCCGGCCAGCTCTGGGGCCGCGATATTTGCGGCGCTACCTGGCTGCGGGAGCGATACTCAAGGGTGACGTCGCAAGATCGCCTGTCCTGGCTGCTCGCTGGTGCGGGTGCCGCAGGGCTGGTGGCGGCGGCGGTAGCGAGCCCGGCTGACGCGGCCGCGGCGGCGGCGCAGGACTGGTCGCCGTTTGTCCTGGTGACTGGGCTGCTGCTGATCGGCCTGGTCGCTAACGATGATGGCCTGTTCGCCGCCGCCGGGTACCAGCTCGCCCGGGTGGCCCGCAGCGGAGCCGGTTTGTTCGCGGGCGCGGCCGTCATGGTCGGGCTCGCGACCGCCACGCTGAATCTGGATACCTCGGTCGCGTTCCTGACCCCGGTCCTGGTGTATACCGCCCGGAGCCGGGGCGGTGGTGAGGCTCCGCTGCTGTACGGGTGCCTGCTGCTGTCCAACGCGGGGTCGCTGTTCCTGGTCGGCTCGAACCTCACGAACCTGATCGTCCTGGGTCACCTGCACCTTTCCGGCGCGGAGTTCCTGGCGCGGATGTGGGCGCCAGCGCTGGCCGCGCTCGTGGTTACCGCCGTGGTAGTGGCCGCCTTCGAGCACCGTGAGCTGCGGGTGAGCGCGGGAGACCTGGAGCCACCGCAACAGCCGGTGATCGGGGTCGGGCTGATCGCCGTGGTACTGGCCACGGTGCTGGTAGTGACCCTGCGCTCTCCGGCTGTGCCGGTGGCGATCGCGGGCGCGGCCGTGGCCGGGTTCCGGCTGGTGAGGGGCAAGATCGAGGTCAGGAAGGTGGCCGCGGTCGTCGACGTGCCGGCTCTGGCCGGGTTGTTCGGGGTGGCGGTGGCGCTCGGCACGCTGGGCCGGCTCTGGTCCGGGCCAGCTGTGCTTCTGTCCCACCTGGATCTGTGGGGGACCGCTGCCGTCGCGGCCGCCAGCTCGGTACTGGTCAACAACTTGCCCGCAGCATCACTGCTGGCTGCCCGCACGCCCGGTCATCCCTTCGCGTTGCTGATCGGGCTGAACCTGGGCCCGAACCTGTTCGTCACCGGATCTTTGGCCTGGCTCCTGTGGCTGCGGGCGGCACGGGATACCGGCGCGGAGCCGTCGGTAGCCAAGGCGAGCCGGATCGGCGCCGTCGCAGTCCCGCTGTCCATGGCCGCCGCACTAACCGTGCTCGCCCTCACCGGTTCCTCATAAGGAGCATCAGCGGGTGCCCGGGTCCCCGCGGGCAGCCGCCCGGCAGTCAGGCATCGTGGACGAGTCCTGGACTGCTCCCCGGCGAGCGGAGCCGCGCCCCCGCAAGACCGAGGCCGGGCCTCAGGCTGACCTACCATCCAGGACGACGGCTCCGCGCACGGGCTCATACTCGCTGCTGGTTGCCTGTGCCTGGCGGCCGTCGTGCGGAATCGGCTTCGCCTGCCACGTGCGCAGGCGGAACAGATGCCCGTAAGCGCGGCCGCTGGCCGTTCGGCAGTCTGACGCTACTGCTACCCCGGCGAACCGGTCGCCAGCTCCGCAGTGTCAGACCCCGATGCAATGATCGGGCCATGGATACCGGCGGGTTTTGGGAAGTCATCGAGGC
>JBAPYC010000868.1:0-8207 GCA_049284535.1 Streptosporangiaceae bacterium | reverse complement strand
GCGCCAGCCCAGGCAGCGCCAGCCCAGGCAGCGCCAGCCCAGGCAGCGCCAGCCCAGGCAGCGCCAGCCCAGGCAGCGCCAGCCCAGGCAGCGCCAGCCCAGACTGCGGCGCACTCTGCGTCACCGCTCCCGGCCGTCCCGATCTCCAGGTCCCGGTGCCCGGACCGGACGCACCTCAGCTGAAGGTATCGGTGTGGAGTTCGGTGCTGGTGGCCGCCGCGGCCGGGCCCACCGCGGACGCCTGGTTCTCGGCCTACCTGGGCCGCCCGGTGAACCTGGTCTACCTGGACGATCCGGCTACGCGGCGCCCAGTCAGCGCGGAGTTCGGACAGGACGGTGACACGGTCAGCTTCGCCGACGGGTACCCGCTGCTGCTCACGACCACCGGCTCCCTGGACGACCTGGGCCGATGGCTCGCCGCGGACGGCGACCAGCCCGTGCCGATGACCCGGTTCCGGCCCAACGTGGTCGTGGCCGGCACCCGGCCCTGGGCCGAGGACCGCTGGCTCCGCGTCCGGATCGGTGAGGTGCCATTCCGGGTGGTCAAGCCGTGCGGGCGTTGCGTGGTCACCACCATCGACCAGCAAACCGGCGTCCGCGGCCGGCAGCCGCTGAAGGTGCTTGGCCGCCACCGCAGGTTCGGCAAGGAACTGGTCTTCGGCCAGAACCTGATCCCGGACCGCACCGGCGTGATCCGCGTCGGCGACCCCGTCGAGGTCCTGGAGTCAACGCCGGGCTGAACCGCCCTCAGCCCTCCGAGCGCAGCGTCCGCAGCGTCCGCGGCCGGACGCCGCTGAACCGTCCTCAGCCCGGCGCCACCGGGTTGGTCCAGCGGACCTCGCCGAACCGGGCGAAGTCAGTGTCGTTGGAGCACACTTCGAGCCCATGCTCGATGGCCAGCGCGGCCAGGTGGGCATCGCTGATCATGTTCCCGCGGAGCTGGTAGCGGGTGATGAGATCGATCAGAATCCGGGTGTGTCCCGGGCCTTCTCGCGGGATCCACGAGATCTCTGGTTCCAGCCAGTCCGAGACGAAGCTTGCCGCCTGCTCCGGGGTCAGCGGCCGCGCTGACGCGCGTTCGTGGGTGCTGATCCGGAGGAACGCAACCAGCGAAAACCAGGGGAAGCCAACCCGTCTGGCCCCGTTCAGCTGGGTGGTAAGCCAGCCGCTGGCGCGGTCGTGAAACGGGCTGCCCTCGTCCACCGCGTAGAGCAAAATGTTTGCGTCGATGAGCATTATCGCGAGTGCGGGCCGTCGAGGTGCTCCAGCGCCTCCGCCACGTTGCTGATGTCGATGCGGAGTCCGAGATTCTCAGTGCGCTGCCGGAAGGGCTTATGCCGAGGCGGTGCGGCCAGACCAGCCCTGATCAGCTCATTGACCGCATCACTCAAGCCTATGTGGCGCTCCTCGCGAAGCCGGTGCACGGCGGCGGCAACGTCATCATCCAGTGAGAGTGTGGTGCGCATAAGGTCAGGATACATCGTGATGCTCAATTTCGAGCATTACGATGCATTAGTGCGCAGCGTCCGCTTGAGGACCTTGCCGCTGGCGTTGCGGGGGAGGGCCTCGGTGAAGCGGACCGAGGCCGGGCACTTGTAGTGGGCCAGGTGCTCCCGGGCGAAGGCGATCAGTTCCTGCGGGTCCGGGGTGGCGCCGCCGGCCGGGACCACCACGGCCTGGACGGCCTCGCCCCAGCGCGGGTCGGGCACGCCGATGACGGCGACGTCGGCCACGTCCGGGTGCCGGAACAGCACCCGCTCGACCTCGGCCGGGTAGATGTTCTCCCCGCCGGAGATGATCATGTCCTTGACCCGGTCCTGGATGAACAGGTACCCGTCGGCGTCGGCGTACCCGAGGTCGCCGGTGCGCAGCCAGCCGTCAGCCGTGATAGTCTCCGCGGTGGCCTGCGGCTGGTTCCAGTAGCCGGCCATGACCTGCGCCGACCGGACCCAGAACTCACCGGGCTGTCCGGTCCCGGCGTCCTGCCCGGTCGCCGGGTCGACCACCCGCACCTCGACGCCGGGCAGCGGCCGCCCGGCCGAGGCGCGCAGCCGGGCCCGAGCCGGATCGCGGTGCTCGTCCGGGCCGAGGACGCAGAACACGCCGGAGAGCTCGGTCATGCCGTAGACCGAGTACAACGGCGTGGGCAGGATCGCCAGCACCCGCTCCATGAGCGGGGGCGGCATGGGGGAGCCGCCGTAGCCCAGCACCCGCAGGGAGCCCAGCGCCTGCCGGGCCCGGGCCGGGTCGGCCAGCAGCATCTGCACCACGGCCGGCACGAAAAAAGCATGAGAAGCCGAACGCGCCTCGATCAGCTCCAGCACATCCGATGGGACGACCTCGCGGACGATGACGGTCCGCCCGCCCGCGTACATGCTGCCAAGCGCCCAGCTGGTCCCGCCCACGTGAAACAGCGGCATGGCCACGATGTTCACCATGTCCGGGTCCATGCCGTAGGCGGCGGCCGCGGTCACCGTGTGCGCGATCATGCTGCGCTGGGTCAGCATGGCCCCCTTGGGCCAGCCCGTGGTGCCCGACGTATAAAGCTGCAGGAAGCAGTCGTCCGGCCCGGCCTCGTATACCTCGCGCAGCGGCTCGGCCGCGGCCAGCAGCGGCTCGTACTCGTCTTGGTCGCCGCCCAGCACCACGACCCGGCCGAGCCGCGGCAGCTGGTCCCGCAGCGTGTCCAGCGCGCCGGTGAAATCCGCGCCGACCACGACCAGCGCGGCCTGCGCGTCGTTCAGCACGTAGGCCAGCTCGTCCGGGGCCAGCCGGAAGTTGATCACCGCGTTGGCCGCGCCGACCAGGGAAGCGGCCAGGGTCAGCTCCAGGCAGGCCGGGTGGTTCTTGTCGCAGAACGCGACCCGGTCGCCGGGCCCGACCCCCGCGGCCCGCAGCGCCCCGGCCGCCCGGCGCACCCGGTCGTCCAGCTCGCGCCAGGTCCAGCTCACCTCGCCGAAGCCGATCGCCTCCCGGTCCGGGCTGGCGCTCGCCCAGCGTTCAACTACGTCGTAGATCCGGTGCAGGTCAGCGGCCACAGGACCGCACCTTACCCCGGAGCGTCTAACATCCGACAGGTGGTGTATCCCCGCGACTCCGACGGGCTCGAGGCGGCTCGCGCGCAGCTCGTCAGCTACAGCGCACGCCTGCTTGCCGACGGGCTGGCCGTCGGCAGCGCGGGCAATATCAGCGTCCGCGCCGGGGACGCCGTGGCCATCACCCCGTCCGGGATCAGCTACGACGAGCTGCGGCCCGAGGACATCTGCCTGGTCAGCCTGGACGGCAGCCAGCTGGGCAGCGGGGAAACTCCCTCCTCCGAGACGCCCATGCACCTCGCCATCTACGCGGCGACCAGCGCAGGGGCGATCGTGCACACACACTCGGCTGAGGTCGTGGCCCTGTCCGCGAGCCGGCGGGAACTGCCGGCCATTCACTACGCGATCACCGGCCTGGGCGGCCCGGTCCGCGTCGCGCCCTACGTGCGCTTCGGGTCCGCGGGCCTGGCCGAGGCGGCCGTCGCGGCCCTGAACGGCCGCAGCGCCGTCATCCTGCGCAACCACGGCGCGGTCTGCTACGGCCTCGACCTGGCGCAGGCCTACGACCGGGCGCTGCTGCTCGAATGGCTGGCCCGCACCTACCGGCTTGCGCGGAGCTACGGCGAACCCGCGATCCTGTCGGCCGCTGAGCTCGACGAGGTCGCCGCCGAGTCCCGGCGGCGCCGCTACGGCGAGCGCCGCAGCAGCCAGTCATGATCAGGCCGGCCAGATAAGGGAGGTTTGCATGACCGAATCCGAGGCTCCCGAACAACAGGTCGGCGAACGCGGCCAGCTGCATCACGTCGAGCTGTGGGTGCCGGACCTGCCCCGGGCGGTCGCGCAGTGGGGCTGGCTGCTCGGCGAGCTCGGCTACACGCCCTTCCAGGACTGGCCCGACGGCCGGAGCTGGCGGCTGGGCGGCACCTACATCGTGGTCGAGCAATCGCCCGCCCTCAGCGCCCCGGACCATGACCGGCTCCGGCCCGGCCTGAACCATCTCGCCTTCCACGCGGGCTCCCGCGCGCAGGTGGACACTCTCGCCGCGGAAGGTCCGGCCCAGAGCTGGACGCTGCTGTTCGCTGACCGGCACCCGTACGCGGGCGGCCCCGGCCACTACGCCGCCTACCTGGCCAACGGCGACGGCTTCGAGGTCGAGCTGGTGGCCGCCGCCCCCTGACCAGCGGCCCGGGCCGCCCGGACCAGCGGTAACGCCACGGCCGGCGGTGCCAGCCGCCGGGCCGGCAACGGCTCGCCGGGCAGCGCAATCCGGCTTGCCGGTCCCGCCAGCCGCGTGAGGTACTGCTCACGCGGCACCGGCACGGCGCCTAGCGAGCGCAGGAACGGGCTCTCCCACTGCGCGTCGATGAGCGAGCCGCCGGCCCGGGCGAGCCGCGCGGCCATGTCCGCGACCGCGACCCGGGCCGCGCCGGGCCGCCGGGCGAACAGCGAGTCCCCGCTGATGATGCCGCCGATGCCGACGCCCATCGCGCCGCCGACCAGCTCGCCGTCCAGCCAGACCTCGATGCTGTGCGCCCAGCCGTCCCGGTGCAGCTCGGTCAGCGAGGTCATCAGCGAGTCGGTGAGCCAGCGCGGCTCCCGGCCGGCCCGGCATTCCTCGGCTACCTGGGCGAAGCGGGTATTGGCGGTGGTCCACTCCCCGTCGCGCCGGAGCTGCTTGCGCAGGTTGCGCCCGAGGTGGACCTGGCCCACGCCGATCACCGGCCGGGGATCGGGTGACCACCACGCCACCCAGTACGGGTCGGAGTCCTCCCGGCCGACCATGGCGATCGTGCCGTCCGCCACCAGGTCCTCGTACCGGACCTCGTTGAGGGTGCGGAAGTACTCATCCGGCGCGGGCAGCGGGATGAGCCCATGCCGGTACGCGCCCAGCACGCTGGCCGGGCTCAGGTCCGCGCCGAACGCCACCGGGCCGTCAGCCGGGCTCAGCTCCGCGCCGGATGCGAACGACGCCCAGTCCGGGTAGCGGCTAACCGGCACGGGCGTGCCAGGCCGGCGCCTGGTGCCGCCCGGGCGTGCGCAGGTAGCCGGTCTCGATCAGGCGGCCGATGTTGCGGTCGAGCAGGGCGTCGTCCACGGGCGGGAAGGCCACCCCGCTGCCCGCCAGCGCCCGCTCCGTGTTCGAGCTGGTGTAGTGCGGGAAGGTGTGCTCCAGGTACATCTCCGCCGGGGTCAGCCCGGATTCCGGGTCGCGGTCCACGAACAGCGGCAGGAACGGCGTCATCGGGTGGGACGGGTTGTCCGCCGCATGCCGCAGCAGCTCGCGTACCCAGATGCCGAACGGGATCTGGCTCACCTCGAACCCGTGATCGCGCAGCCGCCCCACCACGGCGCCGAGCCCGGCGTGCCGGGAACTGGCCAGATGGTAGGTCCGCCCGGTCGCGCCGTCACGCGCGGAGATATGCCGGATGGCCGCCGCGCAGATGTCCGCGGGCACGAAGTCGAGCGGCAGGTCGATGTCGGGCGCCAGGCCGGTGTCGGTGATGAACCTGATCAGCGCGCACATCTCGGTCGCGGTGTTCCAGGCGCCGGTGCGGCGGCTGCCCACGATGTCCAGCGGGCGGTAGATGGCGACCGGCAGGCCCGCGCGCCCGGCCCGGCGGAGCAGTTCCTCGGCCACGTATTTGGTCTCCACGTAGCCCACCCGCAGCCGGTCCGGGTGGGCCAGCGGGGTGTCCTCGCCGGCCCGGCGCACGCCCATGACGCCCAGGCCCGCGAGCACGGCCGTGGTGGAGACGTAGTGGACGGGGATGACCCGTTCCAGGCTGGCCAGCCGGATGATCTCCCGGGTGCCGTTCACGTTGGCTGCCCGCAGCTCCTCATACGGGTAGATGAAGTTCACCACCGCACCCGCGTGGTAGATGATGCCGATGCTCCGGGCCAGCTCGCGGAACTCGCCGGCGGCCAGGCCCAGCCGGGGCCGGGCGAGGTCCCCGGGCAGCGGCACCACCCGGTCGCCCGGCGGTGGCGCCAGGTCGTAGCGGGCGGCGGCGCCGGCGATGCGCTGCCGCGCGTGCGCGGCGTCGTCCGCCCGTACCAGGCACCAGATCCGGGCACTGGTGGCGTCGAGCAGGTCGCGCAGCAGATGCGCCCCG
Organism: Streptosporangiaceae bacterium; assembly: GCA_049284535.1. Taxonomy (GTDB): domain Bacteria; phylum Actinomycetota; class Actinomycetes; order Streptosporangiales; family Streptosporangiaceae; genus Palsa-504. The sequence continues at coordinate 2,059 of JBAPYC010000868.1, read as the reverse complement.
AGAAACCCGGTCGACCCGGTGAGCAGGACCTCCACCGGCCGATGCCAGTCCCACCCCGGCCCACCGGCAGTAACTGGACCGCCAGTAACTGGACCGGCAGTAGCTGGACCGGCGGAAGCTGGACCGGCGGAAGCTGGAATCGCCGGGATCGCGAGCCGGAGCTCACGCCCGAAGTCGACCCGGGCCTGGTCCCCGTCGGCGGCCAGCAGGCCGGCGCGGGCGTCCTGCGCGGCCTGGGCGAAACCGCGCAGCGTCGGGTCGCGCAGCAAGCAGCGGGTAAGCGGGCGGGTGTATTCGGCGCCGATACCGAACATGCCCCGGGCCCGGGCCAGCATCTCCGCCGCCAGCAGCGAGTTCCCGCCGAGGGAGAAGAAGTCGTCATCCAGCCCGACGTGCTCCTGCTTCAGCAGCCGGGACCACAGGTAGGTGAGCCCGGCCTGCACCGGCGTGCGCGCCTCACCGCCCGCCCCATCCGGAGCGGTGTGCCCGGCCTGCGGCGCCATGGTCTCCGGCGCCATAGTCTCCAGTGACGGCGCTCCCGCTGCCGGCGCTCCCGGCATCGGCGGCATCTTCTCCAGGGCGACGAACACCGCCGGGATCATGTAGCCCGGCAGCCGGGCGCGCAGGTAGCGCCGCAGGCCGGCTGCTGACGGCGGCGGGCCCGGGGGGCGCCCGGTATGACGCAGCGTGTAGTGCGCGGCCAGGCGGGTGTCGCCGGGGCCCTGCCCGGTGGTGGCCACCACTGCCACCTGCCCGATGCCGGGATAGGTGGCCAGCACGGTCTCGATCTCGCCCGGCTCCACCCGGAAGCCGCGCACCTTGAGCTGCCGGTCGGCCCGCCCGGTCACCTCAAGCAGGCCGTCCTCACGCCAGCGCCCAAGGTCCCCGGTGCGGTACATCCGGCTGCCGGGCTCGCCGCCCGGATCGGGCAGGAACATCTCCGCGGTCAGCGCCGGGCGGCCGAGGTAGCCCCGGGCGACCGCGCCGCCGAGGTAGATCTCCCCGGGCGTCCCGGCCGGGGCCGGCCGCAGCTGGCCGTCCAGGACCATGATCCTGGCGTGCCCCACCGCCCTGCCCACCGGCACCGGGCCCACCGGCACCGGGCCCACCGGTACCGGGCCCACCGGTACCGGGCCCGGTCCCCCAGCAACGACCTCCGCGTCGGCCTCGCCCACGGCCGAGGTGATGGCGGTCTCGGTCAGCCCGTAGGCGTTCAGCAGCCTGGCCGCGGGGGCGGCCCGGCGGGCCGCCCGGACGTCCGCGGGGTCGGCCAGGTCACCGCCCGTGATCATCAGCCGGAGACTGCGCAGCCGCGGGTCGCCGGGCCCGGCGACCGCCAGCAGCTGGTGCCAGTAGGCCGGGGTCAGGTCGATGACCGTGACCTGTTCGCGTTCGACATAACCGAGCAGGTCGCTCGGGGCGATGGTGCCGGCCGGCGGCAGCATCAGGGTCGCCCCGCCGCTCAGCGTGACCAGGATCTGCTCCAGCGAGGTGTCGAAGGCCAGCGACGCCAGCTGCGCCACCCGGTCCCGGGGGCTGATCCCGTACGCGCCGGCCAGCTCGCCGATGACGCCGGCCAGGCTGCCGTGGCTGACCGCCACGGCCTTGGGCTGGCCGGTCGACCCGGACGTGTGGATGACGTAGCCGAGGTGATCCGGGTGCAGGGCGACGTCGGGCACCGAGTCCGGCTGGCGGGCGAGCTCGGCGGTGAGCTCGCCGACCGGGATCACGATCGTGCCGGTGCGGGAGAGCTTGCGGTCCGCCCGTTCGGCCAGTACGGCCACCGGACGGGTCTGCGCGCAGATCCCCGCCAGCCGGCCGGGGGGCAGCGACGGGTCGAGCGGCAGGTACCCGGCGCCCGTTTTCATGATCGCCAGCAGGCTGCGGACCGCCTCGGCGCCGCGCTCGGCGTACACGCCGACCAGGGTCTCCGGGCCGGCGCCCAGCTCCGTCAGGTACCACGCGAGCCGGTTCGCGGACGTCTCGAGCTCGGCGTAGCTCAGCCGCGTGCCCGCAGCGATCAGGGCGGTCGCGCTGGGCCGCCGGGCCGCCTGCGCGG
>JBAPYC010000867.1:0-1689 GCA_049284535.1 Streptosporangiaceae bacterium | reverse complement strand
TCGCCAAGATCGCGCCCCGGCTGCGCCGCGGCGAGGACGGCGAGGGCGACTACGAGGTCGACGAGAAGAAGAAGACCATCGGCATCCTGGAATCCGGCGTGGAGAAGGTCGAGGACTGGCTCGGCATCGACAACCTCTACGAATCGGTCAACACTCCGCTGGTCTCCTTCCTGAACAACTCCCTCAAGGCCAAGGAGCTGTACAAGAAGGACAAGGACTACGTCGTGATGAACGGCGAGATCCTGATCGTGGACGAGTTCACCGGCCGTATCCTGCACGGCCGCCGCTACAACGAGGGCATGCACCAGGCCATCGAGGCCAAGGAAGGCGTGCAGATCAAGGACGAGAACCAGACGCTCGCCACGATCACGCTGCAGAACTACTTCCGGCTCTACGACAAGCTGGCCGGCATGACCGGTACCGCGACGACCGAGGCGAACGAGTTCCACCAGATCTACAAGCTCGGCGTGGTCTCGATCCCGACCAACAAGCCGATGATCCGCGACGACCAGGCCGACACGATCTACCAGACCGCGCAGGCCAAGTTCGAGGCGTGCGTGGAGGACATCGTCGAGCGGCACCAGGCCGGGCAGCCCGTCCTGGTCGGCACGGTCAGCGTGGAGAAGTCCGAGATCCTGAGCAAGATGCTCAAGCGCCGCGGGGTTCCGCACGAGGTGCTGAACGCTAAGTACCACGAGCGTGAGGCGACCATCGTGGCCCAGGCCGGCCGGCGCGGCGCGGTCACCGTGGCCACCAACATGGCCGGCCGCGGCACCGACATCATGCTCGGCGGCAACCCCGAGTTCATCGCCGACACCGAGCTGCACCAGCGTGCCCTGTCCCCGGTCGAGACACCGGAGGACTACGAGGCGGCCTGGCCCGAGGCGGTGGCCACGGCCAAGCGGGCCGTGGCCGAGGAGCACGAGGAGGTCGTCGAGGCCGGCGGCCTGTACGTGCTCGGCACCGAGCGGCATGAGTCCCGGCGCATCGACAACCAGCTGCGCGGCCGGTCGGGCCGCCAGGGCGACCCCGGCCTGAGCCGGTTCTACCTGTCGCTGGAAGACGACCTGATGCGGATGTTCAACTCCGAGCGGGTCGGCGCCATCATGGAGCGGCTCAGCATTCCCCCGGACGTCCCGGTGGAGTCCAAGGTGGTCACGCGGGCCATCCGGTCGGCCCAGACCCAGGTCGAGCAGCAGAACTTCGAGATCCGCAAGGACGTGCTCAAGTACGACGACGTCCTGAACCGGCAGCGCAAGGTCATCTACGCCGAGCGCCGCAAGGTGCTCGAGGGCGCCGACCTGCACGAGCAGATCCGCGAGATGCTCGACGAGGTCATCACCGGGTACGTCCAGGGCGAGACCGGCGAGGGATACCCGGAGGAGTGGGACCTGGACAAGCTCTGGCGGGCGTTCCGCCAGCTGTACCCGGTCACGCTCACCACCGAGGAGCTGATCGAGGAGGCCGGCGGCGACAAGGCCGGGCTCACCACCGACTTCATCACCGAGGCGGTCATCGCCGACGCGCAGGCCGCCTACGACCGGCGCGAGGAGGAGTTCGGCCCGGAGGTCACCCGCGAGCTGGAGCGCCGCGTGGTGCTGTCCGTGCTGGACCGCAAGTGGCGCGAGCACCTGTACGAGATGGACTACCTCCGCGAGGGCATCGGCCTGCGCGGTTACGGTCAGCGCG
>JBAPYC010000866.1:0-1677 GCA_049284535.1 Streptosporangiaceae bacterium | reverse complement strand
TGCGGAGTCGGCGGGCGCCGTGGGGCCTGCGGAGTCGGCGCCGGATTTGCTCGCCCGGCGAGACCGGGCTTTTGCTCCGGTGCAGGAGTTGTACTACTCCGCCCCTCCCCGGATCGAGCGGGGCTGGCGGCAGTACCTGGCCGGCTCGGACGGCCGGGTCTACCTGGACATGGTCAACAACGTGGCCGTGCTGGGCCATTCGCATCCGCGGATCGAGGCGGCCGCGGCCCGCCAGCTGCGGCGGCTCAACACCAACTCCCGCTTCAACTACGCCTCGGTGGTGGAGTTCAGCGAGCGGCTGGCCGGGCTGCTGCCCGCCCCGCTGGAGGTCGTCTTCGGAGTCAACTCGGGTTCCGAGGCGGTCGACCTGGCCCTGCGGCTGGCGCTGGCGGCCACCGGGCACCGGCACGTGGTCGCGGTGCGCGAGGCCTATCACGGCTGGACCTACGCGACGGACGCGGTCTCGACCTCGACCGCGGACAACCCGAGCGCGCTCAGCACCCGGCCGCGCTGGGTGCACGCGGTGGATGCGCCGAACTCCTACCGCGGGCGGTTCCGCGGTGAGCGGGCCAGCCAGTACGCAGCCGAGGCGGTCCGGATCATCGGTGAGCTGGCGGCCAGCGGCCGCCCGCCCGCGGCGTTCGTGGCCGAGCCGTTCTATGGCAACGCCGGCGGTATGGCGTTGCCCGAGGGCTACCTGGCGCAGGTGTACGCCGAGGTACGGCGGCGGGGCGGGCTGGCTATCGCGGACGAGGTCCAGGTCGGCTACGGCCGGCTGGGCCACTGGTTCTGGGGCTTCGAGCAGCAGGGCGTGGTGCCCGACATCGTCACAATGGCCAAGGCCATGGGCAACGGCTACCCGCTGGGCGCGGTCGTCACCTCCCGCGCTGTGGCCGAGCGGTTCGGCGACCAGGGCTACTTCTTCTCCTCGACCGGCGGCAGCCCGGTCGCCAGCGTGATCGGGCTGACCGTGCTGGACGTGCTGGAAGAGGAGGGCCTGCAGGCCAACGCGGCCCGGGTCGGGGACTACCTGAAGGAAAGGCTGACCGCGCTCGCCGGGCGGCACGAGCTGATCGGCGCGGTGCATGGCTCCGGGCTCTACCTGGGCGTGGAGTTCGTCCGGGACCGGGCCACGCTCGAGCCGGCCACCGAGGAGACCATGGCCATCTGCGAGCGGATGCTCGACCTGGGCGTGATCATCCAGCCGACCAGCGACCGGATGTGCGTACTCAAGATCAAGCCGCCACTGTGCCTGGATCTGGCGGGCGCCGATTTCTTCACCGACGCGCTGGACCAGGTGCTGACCGAGGGCTGGTGAGCTTTCAGCTCGGAGCGGGGGCTGGCGCGTGGTCCGTTCGGCCTATGAAGCCGACTGGGGCCAGTTACCTGGATAATTCCAGCTCTGGGCGGAGCCGGCCCGGCTCTCGGTGAGCTGGGTGAAGTGGCCGTTCACCGGGTCGGACAGGGTGATCGTGGTGGGCACCAGGCTGGCCGGGGTGCCCACGCAGCTCGGCAGGCAGAGCGCGACGTCGGCGCGGCCCGAGCCGCTCGCCCCGGTGGCCGTCCAGCTGCTCCAGGTGATGCCGGTGACGGAGTTCGAGCCGTCGGCGGTGAAGGTGAGCTGGCTCGGGTCGCGGCCGGAGTAGCCGCCGGCCAGCAGCACGGGCAGGCCGGGCG
>JBAPYC010000865.1:0-4357 GCA_049284535.1 Streptosporangiaceae bacterium | reverse complement strand
GCAGGGGAAGATCATTTCCGACCTGGGCGGGGCGCCAGCCAGAGCTGGCCTACCGTCATCAGTTCCGCCCTGCGAACCGAAGAGATCGTCGAGTTCGCCCATCAAGCCGTTCAGATCCGGGTTCGTGACGGTTATCTCGCGCGACTCACCCGGGATCGCGCCAGGCGGGACGAGGGCTGTGTACTGTCCATAGCGGCCTATCACCGGCGAGCTGAATTGAACCTCCGGATGCTCGCCCTGGAACTGATGGAGCCTGGTGACAGCGTTCCCCCAGCGAGACATTCCGCCTGCGGCGCCGCGCAGCGGCGCCCGGTCTCGGTTCACAGGGACACTCCCCCGGTCGAACCGCTCTCCGGCCAGGTCCGGCGCCGCAGTTCGGCGGCCATCATGCCGCGCAGGACGACCGCCATCTCGTCGGGATACGCCGGGTAACGCCATTTGAGATCCTCAGCCATCTGCGCAAGCGTGCCGTCCTGGTGCTCATCGAGCCACGCGCACACCGCCTTGCGAGCAGCGTCGAGGTCGATCCTCTCCAGGTCGCGGTACCTCATCGCCCGCCACCCAGCACCGCTCCCCCGCCGACGCCAACAACACCGACGCCGGATTCTGCCGTCCATTCCACGGCGGACGCCTCCTCGCTCTCTTACGGACCTGGTGAATCCAGTTCACCGGTAGCGCGCTGTCGTGGAATAGTGACAACTGGGAGCATGCGGAAGTATCCAGGAACATCATCGTGCTCCCGGAGCGATGGTGATGCGAAGGTACCTGCGATGACCGCGGATAACGGCAGCGAGCTGCGCGAATGGCGCAGGACCCGCGGCTGGGACGTGCCCGAGCTGGCACGACGGCTCCGCCGCGCCGCCGACGAACCCATAGCCGCGCACGAGGGCCTGGTCCGGATGATCCGCGCCTGGGAACGCGGCGACCACCACCCATCGGAACGGTACGAGCTCCTGTACCGCCGACTGGGCCTGCCTGCGCGGAACGAGAATGAACCTCAGCCGACCGCCACGGGAAACCAGGAGGGCACCGGACTGGTGAGAAGACGGACCTTCGTCGAGCTAACCGGCATCTCCCTAGCCGGCGCCCTGCTTCCCGGCGCCGCTCGCACCAGCCCAGCGACCGGCATCGAGCCGCTAGTGCTGATGCTCACCGGCGCCAGCCCCGAACGATCCGCGGCGCCACCCGACCTCACCGGCCTGACGCTCGCGGTCACCGGGGCCCGCAAGGACTACCAAGCCTGCCGGTACGCCGAACTGGCCAGCCGCCTGCCGCGACTGCTCAGCCAGCTCGATACCGCCCGCCGTTGCCTCGACGGCGATAAACGGCGCCGCGTCTGCTCGCTGTCCGCCGACGCCTACCACGTCGCCGCCGGGTTCCTGCTCAAGACCGGCGACCCGGGCCTGGCGCACGTGGCCACCGACCGGAGCATCACGGCCGCGCTGGCCAGCCAGGACCCTCTGACGGTCGGCGCGAGCGGCCGGATCCTCACCCACACCCTGATGAGCTCGGGTCACCCGGTCGCCGCCGTCACCACCGCGCAGGACCACGCCGCGCGACTGGACCGCGAGACCGGGATCACGACTCCGGAGTCGCAGTCCGTCTACGGCTCACTGCTGCTGCGCGGCGCCCTCGCCGCCGCACAGCACGGCCAGCGCGGAACCGCGCAGGAGATGCTCACCGAGGCGGCCGGCGCCGCCCGCCAGGTGGGCACGGACGCCAACCTGCGCGGGACCGCCTTTGGGCTGGTCAACACCGCCATGCACCAGGTCAACGTGGCCGTCACCCTCGGCGACGCCGGAACCGCCATCGACCTGGCCCGCCGGATCGACCTGCGCGCGGTCACCGTCACCGAGCGGAAGGCCTCGCTGCTCATCGACGTGGCCCGGGCCTTCTTCCAGTGGGGCAAATACGAGCAGGCCCACGCCGCGCTCCGCGCCGCCGAAGACACCGCCCCGCAGGAGGTCGCCACCCGCCCAGCCGTCGCGACCCTGGCCCGCGACCTGGCCACCCTGGCTCCGGTAAGCATCCGCCGCGACGCCGAGCAGTTCGCCAGCCGAATCGGCGCCTCCAGGTGACACCCGGCGCTCGTGTCCTGACCATCGTGGCCTGCGGCGCCGGCCCGGCCGCCGTAATCAGCACCTGCGTCAAACTAGCCCAAGACCGGGGCTGGACGGTCCAGGTCATCGCCACCCCCGCCGCACTCGAATTCTTCGACGCCGCGGCCATTGCCGACCAGACCGGCAGCCCGGTCCGCAGCCAGTACGCCAAACCCGGCGCACCCAGATCCCTCATCCCCGACGCCATCCTCGTCGCCCCGGCCACCTACAACACCATCTGCAAATGGGCCCAGGGCATCAGCGACACCTACGCCCTGGGCGTGCTCGCCGAGACCACCGGCCTCGCCGTCCCGACCGTCGTCCTGCCCTTCGTCAACACCGCCCTCGCCGCCCGCGCCCCGTTCCACCGCAGCGTCGAGTCCCTGCGCACCGAACGCATCCGGATCCTCCTCGGACCGGGCGGCTTCCAGCCGCACCCGCCTCGCACCGGCGGCAGCCTGATCGAAAGCTACCCCTGGCACCTCGGACTCAATGAGGCCGGACGGGCACTGGACTCCGCCACCAACAACCCGTAACCGCCCGTCGGATAAATGCTTCGCCGGGCCTTGAGCGCCTCGACGGTCGATCACTTTCGTACGCAATCTGAAATTTCTTTCTTCCCCTGGTCACTGCCCCTTTTCCTGCTTCACTGCGTCCTCCTCCCCCAGTCGCCGCAAATGATCATGAACCGCCTTTTGCTCACCATGGTTCTTATCGCCGCAGACCTGGACTGATGGCTGTTCCTCGATATATGGCCCCGGCGCCGAAACCGAAGAGATGACCTGAGCAACCGCCGCTCCAACCGTTCAGGTCAACTCTTCGACCCCAGCTAGCCGGAGGCCTTGGTCGCAGAGATCAACCGAACGGGACAAGAATTGACCGATCCAAGTGAAGGTTGCGAAGTCCAGACTTAGATTGCGAGCTCGGCTGTCCTGTGCCGGAGATGTTGAGGCATTGCCAGCGCACCTGCAGCCACACGCCGCCCGGCCTCGGCCCGAGCCTGGCCGCCGCTGTCGGTTCAGGACTCGCTGTCTCCAGTCGGTCGGGCGAAGATGATGGAAGCTGACCAGACCCGGGGGGAGGCGCACGGTGGTTGCCCTGGAGTCGACGGCGCTGAGCCTCGCGAAGACGATCGTTCAGAAGGCAGCAGGCGCTTGGATCGCCGACCGGCTCGCCGCGGAGGAGCGCAAGAAGGAGCTGACGGCGCTGCTCACGCCGAGGTTCCGGCACGCGTCACCGGAGCAGCGGTTCGTCGGCGAGGCCGCGTCGGAGCTGGCGTCGTTTAGCCACGAGTTTCGGGGGCTGGACGACGGGGACCACGCGGCCGCGCTGCTCGCGGTGCGCGACGCCTTCAAGCGCGCGGACCTCACGGACCGGGCGCTGTTCGCCGTCGACCTCGACGCGGCGAAGCTCGCCAGGCGGCTGCGCGCCGGGCAGCCCCGGGCGAAGACCGCCGCCGGTCTTGGCGAGGCGGGCGGCGCGTTCTATGACGCGGCCCTGGACCGGTGCTGCCAGCTGTACGTGTGTGCGGTCGTTCAGGTGCCGGCGTTCGTCGGCAGGTCGTCGGCGGAGATCCTGAACCGGCTCTCCGACCTTCCCGACCAGGTTGCGGACCGCGTCGTCAACGCCTGGCGCCAGGCTCAGGCAGCGGTCGCGGACCCGGACGGCGGCGTCACGGTGGCGGGGCGGCCGCTGGCGGAGGTGACCGACCCGTTCACCCTGGAGGTGCACCGGCCGGTGCAGCCTGAGGATGCGCCGCCGGGGCTGCCGCTGCTGCCGCCCTATGTGCCGCGCGAGCATGATGAGGTGCTGGGCCAGGTGGTGCGCGGCGGCGGATGGCCGCAGCGGGATCGCGGTGCTGGTCGGCGGGTCCTCCACGGGTAAGACCCGGGCCTGCTGGGAAGCCCTGGCCCTGCTGCGGGACCAGGACCCGCCGTGGCGGCTGTGGCACCCGATCGACCCGTCCCGCCTGGACGCGGCGCTGCGTCCGGTGCGCTTAATTGCCCGGGCCGTACAGCCCGAAGATGAGGCGTGGGTCGCCTGGCCGGAACGTCCCGCTGAACTGCGAGCTGTCGCCGATGTCGCGGCAGCGCGCCAGCAGGCTGCGCCCCAGCTCCAGCTGGCGCCGCTCCCAGGCGGCCAGGGCTTTCGGCACGTCTCCGGCCGCCGCGGTCAGCTCTTCGGCCAGCGCCCAGCCGTCCGCGGCCGCCTTGGCGGTGCCGGCGGCTGCGTGCGGCCGCACCGCGAAGGCGGCGTCG
>JBAPYC010000864.1:0-3376 GCA_049284535.1 Streptosporangiaceae bacterium | reverse complement strand
CGGCCGGGGCGCCGCGGCCGGGGACGCGGTGTCCCGGGATGCACTGGCCGCGGGCGAAGGCTGGCCGGACCGGGCGATGCTGGCGGCCAGGGCGACCGCCCGGGCCGCGTCCACGGTGCCGTGGCCGCCGCCGGCCTGTGTGCTGGACCGGGTGCCCTGGACGGCGGCGTTCGTGACCGTGGCGCTGCCGGTCAGGGCCTGGCGGACCTGAGCCGCGGTCAGCTGCGGGAACCTGGACCAGACCAGCGCCGCCACGCCGGCCACAATGGCGCTCGAAGTGCTGGTGGAGCTGATCTGCGGGTACCCGCCGTCCGGGTTCGCGGCGACCAGGTTCACGCCCGGGGCGGTCACCGCCACGTAGCCGTGCCGGGCGCTGAAGCCGGCCACCTGGCCGTCGCGCGCGACGGCGCCGACGGCGACCACGCCGGGGTAGGCGGCTGGATAGCTGGCCGCGCCGGAGACCTGGCCGGCGTCACCTGCCGGGGCCACTAGCACCGTTCCGTGGTCCACGGCGTACTTCACCGCCGCCTGCTCGGCTGCCTGCGCGGCCGCCGGAGTAGTCCCGGGCTGGCCCGCGGACGCCGGGGCGAGCGGCAGGTCGATGATCCGGGCGCCGTAACGGACGGCGTAGATGATGCCGTCGGCGATGGCGTCCGGCAGCCGGCTCGTGATGGCCTGGTCGGACCTGAGCGGATCGGTGGGCTCCAGGCTGACCCGGACGGACAGGATGCGTGCGGCCGGCGCCACGCCGAGCAGGCCGGTCTCCCCGCCGGTCCCGTGCCCGTGGCCGGCGATGATGGCGGCGGCCGCGGTCCCGTCCACGCCCCAGTATGGCCCGCCCGGGGTGCGGCCCGACCCGGTGTAATCGGGGCCGGTGAACACGGAGCCCGCCAGGTCCGGCTGGCTGGCGGCCACACCCGTGCCAAGCACGGCGACGGTGACACCGGCTCCCTCGGTGAGCTTCCACGACTGCTTCACGCCCAGGCCGGACAGCCACCACTCCTGGGCCTGGACCGCGCCCGGTGCCACCGTGTTCCCAGTGGCAGCCAGAGCGGGTGTTACCCCGGAGATAGCAATTACCGCGGCGAGCCCTGAGGCAATTGGCACCCAGGTGCCGCGGGATGTTCGATGTGACACTTGGTCAGATATCTCCTCCGAGGCTGGCCAGGCTGGCATAGCTGGCCAGGGCTGGCCTGCGGTAGCGATGTTTCCGACCCGACCTGAAGCAATCGTGCCACGTGTCCGCCATCTGTGGAATGCGTCGTGGGCGAATTGTTAGTCAATAGCGGTAATGGACACCCGTGCCCCGGGCGGCAGCCCGAGCCGCTGTGCGGCGTTCCCGCCATTGACCGCGATCGAGACCAGCCCGGCGCTATCGGTGTAGATGACAAGCTCGGAGGCGGGCACCGCGCCGAACGTCTCCCGGTACGGCACGGTCAGCTGATGCCGGCCGCTGCGCAGCAGCACGTCGCCGCCTGGCTTGGTCCCGATCTCGGCCGCGTCCGCCCCGGTGATGGTGAGCTGGACGTTTCCGAACCGGTCGACGGTCAGCACCTCACCCTCGGCGGTCGAATCCCGCACCCGGCGCTCCGGGGCGGGCAGGGTGATCAGATCGCCGGGGTCGATCTCCTCGCCGGTCTCGGCCAGTTCCGCGCCGGCGGCCAGATGCGCGCCCACCGGCATGAAGATGTCCCGGCCGTGGAACGTAGGGGTGACCCGGTCCAGCCACAGCGCCCGGTTGGTCAGGCTGAACGCGCGCTCCGCGCCGCCGGCCGCGGTTACGGCCCAGGACAGCAGGCCGTTGTCCGGGCCGACGAACAGCGCGCCGGCCGCCGCGATCGCGACGCCGCGCCGCTCTGTGCCTACCCCTGGGTCGACCACCGCCACGTGCACGGCCGCCGGCAGGTATGGCACGGTCTGCGCCAGTACGGCCGCGCCGCGCCGCACGTCGCCCGGCGGGACCAGGTGGGTCACGTCGATGATGTCCACGTGCGGCGCGATCTGGGCGCCGACCCCGTGGCACGCGGCCACGAAGCCGTCCTCCAGTCCGTAATCGGTGAGAAAGCTCAGGTAGCGAAAATGGGCCACGCTCCGTGAGCGTACGTGGGTCACCGGCCCGGGTACACCCCTGGCGGTCAGGTACGGTCGGCACTACCGGGCCGTGGCCGGAAGGAGGGGGGCATGTCCGGATTGTCGGAGCGTGACATGCGGATCCTCGCCTTCGAACGGCGCGGGTGGCGCTCACCCGGCGTCAAGGAACAGGCGATCGCCGAGGTGCTCGACATGCCCGCGACCAGGTACTACCAGCTGCTCAACGAGCTGATCGACAGGCCCGAGGCGCTGGCGTTCGACCCGGTGCTGGTCAAGCGGCTGCGGGCCCAGCGGTCCCGCCGCCAGCGGATGCGCTCGCCGCGGACGCCGAAAGGACCATCCCGATGACCCAGCCACCGCTCGCGCCTGGCCTGCGGGCAGGCAACCCCGAAGGCCAGGCCGGCCTGGACGCGCTGCTCGCCGACCCGGGACACGGGCTGATCGCTACCGACTTCGATGGCACGCTGGCGCCGATCGTGGCCCGGCCCTCGGACGCCCGCCCCGACCCGGGGGCGCTGCCCGCGCTGACCGCCCTGGCCCAGGCCGTGGGCACGCTCGCCGTCATCACCGGCAGGCCCGCGGCCGACGTGATCCGGCTGGGCGGCCTGGAGGCCGTGCCCGGCCTGATCGTGATCGGCCACTACGGCTGGGAGCGCTGGCAGGACGGCAAGCTGACCAGCGAGCCGGCCCCGCCGCCGGTGCAGGCCGCCCGGGACGCGCTGCCCGGCCTGCTGCGCCAGGCGGGCGCGCCAGATGGCACCTGGATCGAGGATAAGGATCATTCGGTGGCTGTGCACACCCGCGGCACGGCCGAGCCGGACGCGGCGCTGGACCGGCTTCGCGGCCCGCTGGGCGAGCTGGCCTCGGAGCTTGGCCTGACCGCCGAGCCCGGCCGTTACGTCATCGAGCTGCGCCCGCCGGGCGTGGACAAGGGCACCGCGCTGGCCGGGCTGGCCCGGGAGCGGTCGGCCCGTTCGGTCCTGTTCTGCGGGGACGATCTCGGCGACCTGGCCGCCTTCGCGGCGGTCCGGGCGCTGCGCGCGGAAGGCATCCCGGGCTGCGCCGTGGCCAGCGCCAGCCCGGAGTCGCTCAAGGTCGCGGAGGCGGCCGACCTGGTGACCGACGGGCCAGCGGGAATCGTGGCCCTGCTGACCGCGATCGCCAGCGGGCTGGGGTAGCGGCCGCGGGAGCACGCGCCAGTCCGTTCGGCCCGGTTGCCTGTTTATCCCTGCAGCGCGGCGAGCTGGTCGCCGAGCCAGCGGCCCGGAGGGGACGCGGCCGCGGT
>JBAPYC010000863.1:0-2207 GCA_049284535.1 Streptosporangiaceae bacterium | reverse complement strand
CGGCCAGGGCGCTCGCCGCCGCTGCCAGCACGACGGCGGGCAGCAGGCGGCCGCCGCGGCGGGCGACGAACCTCGGGTAGACGGCGAAGGTGATGAGCTCGCTGAGCCAGAGCGCGAACAGCGATGGCGTAAGCAGGTCGTCGTAGATCGCCTGGGGGTTGATGAGCAGCAGCGGCCCGGTGGCTACCATCACGACGCCGATGCCGATAAGGACCCGGCGCAGCGGCCACGCGGTCACCGCGGTGGTCAGCCGGCTCAGCGCCAGGTACTCCACCAGGATGACCGCGGCGACGCTGACCGCCACGCCGATGCCCACGGTGACGGCGAAGCCGTGCCCGGCAAACCGCTGTGCCACGGCCATCCCGGGGATCTGCGCCCGCAGCAGCGCCGGGTCAGCCGCGAGCGGAGCCACCGCCGCGATGATGACGGCGACAGTCGCGAGGTAAGCGCCGAGGATGCCGCGGCGGGTGATGCGGAACGCGCGGCGCAGGTCGCCGCCCAGTTCTCCGCCGAGGAAGAACGGCAGGCTGCCGCAGATGTACAGCAGCGCGGTCTGGCCGCTGGCGATGGCCAGCGACCCGGCCGGCGCGGAACCGCCGAAGCTGCTCGCCGCCACCGGCACGTTCGCCAGCGTCACCCCGGACAGCGCCACTGCGATGGCGAGCTGCCCGGCAGCGAGCAGCCCGATGACCGCGAGGGTGGCGCGGCGGCCGGCGATCATCACCCCGGCCAGCGCGACCGGGATGACGACCTCGAGCAGCGTCTGGTACCGGCGTTCCACCGGCAGCACCGCGGGCAGCGTGTCGTAGACGATCTGGGCCGTGGTGTACACGATGTACAGCAGGTAGCTCAGCGCCCACAGGGCGGCCTGCACCAGCGCGATCCGGCGGCCCACCGCCGCCTCGGTGAACGAGTACAGGCCGCCGGAACTGCTGACGTGCCGCGCGTAGCCGAGCCAGACCGCCAGCGGAAGGACGAACGCGGCGGCCGCTAGGACCATCGCGAGACCCGCCGACGAGGACACACCGCCTGCGATCGACGGCGCGAGCAGCGCCGCGAGCGCCAGCGGGCCGCCGAACGACGCTACCGCCACCCCGGTGTAAGCCCACTGGCCGATCGGCCTGGCCGCCTCGCCCGGTGCTGCCCCCGCCCCTGTGCTGGCGGCAGCACCCCCGGTGGCCGCCGGGACGGCCACGCTGCCCGTCACCCGGGCGAAGAAGGTCGTCATCGCAGCGTCAGGACCAGCCGCCGGCGGCGCTCGGCGAACTCGAGGCCGGAACTGCGGCCGGCGCGGACGGCGCCGACCCTGACCCGGAAGCGCTCGCGGTGAACGAGCTCACCGAAGCGGTGACGTCGCTGCCGCTCGGGGCGACGAGCCACCACTTGGCGCCGAAGTTGTCACTGCCCTGGCCGCTGGCCATGCCGGCGCCGGAGTCGCCGGCGAAGTAGTACAGCGGGTGCCCGTCGTAGGTCACCTGCTTGGTTCCGTCGGACCGGGTGATCGTGCCCAGGTCGCTGGGCTTCGCGGAGCCGGCCGCGGTCACCGCGCCGGTGGTCGTGACCGGGGGCCACGCGCCCACGCACGCCCCTGAGCACTGGGACATGTCCCCGGTGTCCTTGACCCACAGGTAGACCGCGCGCCCCGAGCCGTTGGTCAGCACCGTGCCCGCCGACGACGAGCCGGTGGTGATGACCGTGTTACCCGACGCGCTGGCACTGCCGGCCGCGCCGCTGGCCGGGGCGGACGGGGACGACGCCGCGGTGCTGCTGCCCGCGCTGCTGCACGCCGCCGCGAGCAGGGCCACGCCGACCGCGCCGCCAGCCCCAGCCGCCAGCCTGGCCGGCTTCGGCATACGGCTGATCGTGGAAATCTTCATCTCTTCCTCCTGTCCGGTGCGGCGAGCCGCGCCGGTTTTTCTGCTTCGCCAGATGGCCGTCCACAGAACTACGGGTGGAAGGGTTCGAAGGGATTGGCAGCAAACGGGTCAGGAAGGTGTGATCCGGGTCACTGGATGCCAGGGCGCGCCCCACGTGCTCGTCATGGACACGGCTCAGGCCACCGTGGCCAGGCCGCCGTCACCCGCCAACGAACTTACGGAGGCATCCACCAAGCTGTGCCGGTTGACGGGCCTGCCTAGGGAACCGCCTGCACCTTGACCCAGCGCACGTGTTAACGGATTTTTGATGACCCGGCAATGATGTTTATG
>JBAPYC010000862.1:0-13484 GCA_049284535.1 Streptosporangiaceae bacterium | reverse complement strand
GCCCGGGGCCCTCGACGCGTCGGCTCTCGCCGCGCCGCCCGCGGCGGGGGAGCCGGCCGCCCCGCCGGATCTGCCCTCCGTCGGGCCCGCGGACCCGTGGGCGATCTTGTACACCTCGGGCAGCACGTCCCGGCCCCGCGGGGTGGTGATCCCGCAGCGCGCCTTCGGCGTGACCGGTGCCGCGCTGGCCGAGGCGCACGGCTACGCGAGCACCGACACCGTGCTGTGCGTGCAGCCGCTGCACCACGCGTCGGCGACGCTGATGAGCTGGGCCCCGGCCGCGGCCGCCGGGGCCACGCTGGCCCTGGTCGAGCGGTTCAGCGTGTCCGGCTTCTGGGATCTGGTCCGCCGGTCCGGTGCCACGGTCGCGATCGTAGTGCCGACCGTGGCCGAGCTGCTGCTCACCGCGCCGCCTGCCGCGGCCGACCGGGATCATCCGCTGCGGCTGCTGGTCACGCACTACGACGTGCCAGCGTTCTCCCGCCGGTTCGGGACCGAGGTCCGCACGCTGTGGGGGATGACCGAGACCAGCGGGCTCGGGCTGACCACGCGAGCGGGCGAGCCGACGGCGGGCGGTGCCGTCGGCCGTCCCTATCCGCCGTCGGCCCAGGTCCGGCTGGTCGATGCCAACGGCCGGGACGTGCCGCGCGGCGAGACCGGTGAGATCTTGTTCGCCCACCCAGCCGTGATGACCGGCTACCAGGGCGAGCCGCCGCCGGGCGGCTGGATCACCTCCGGTGACCTGATGCGCCAGCTCCCGGACGGCGGCTTCGCCTATGTCGGCCGGGCCAAGGCCGTCATCAAGCGCGGCGGGGAGAACATCTCCGCCCACGAGGTGGAGCGGGTGATCGCCGGTTACCCAGGGGTGACCGAGGCCGTCGTGGTCGCGGTCCCCGATCCCGTATTCGTCGAGGAAGCGTGCGCCGTCGTCGCCTGGGCCGGCCCGGCCGACCCGGCCGGGCTGCGTGCCTTCTGCGCCGGGCGGCTGGCCGCCTTCCAGGTGCCCCGCTATGTGGCGGCCTGGCCGGGGGCACTGCCCAAGCTGAGCAACCACAAGATCGACCGCAGGAGCGTGCTGGCAGGCCTGGACCTGGCCGCGGCCGACGACCGAGGACCGCGCGCCGCGGTCGTGAAGGAGGACAGCGATGTCTGACGTGGTGATCACCGGAACCGGCATGATCTCAGGTCTCGGGCACGACGTGCCGTCATTCTGGTCCGGGCTGTGCGCGGGCGAGGTGGCCATCGGTGCGGCGCCCTGGGCCAGCCCCGGTCACTTCGCCTGGTGGGCCGGGGTCCGCGACTTTGATCCCGGCCGCTGGGCCGACCCGGCCGTGGTCGCCGGCAGCGACCAGTTCACCTTGTTCACGCTGGCCGCGGCTGGGCAGGCGCTGGCCGAGGCGGGCCTGACCGAGCTCGACCCGCAGCGCACCGGCGTGGCCGTGGGCACCAGCATGGGTGGCACCGGCGCGCTGCAGAAGGCCCAGCACCAGCTGGAGACGGCAGGCCCGGAGGCGGTGGACCGCAAGACGATGATCAAGATATGGCCGAACATGGCGGCGGCGCAGGTCGCCATGCGCTACCGGCTGCACGGCCCGTCGCTGACATTCTGCACGGCCTGCGCCTCCTCCATCGACGCCATCGGGTCCGCGGCCGGGCTGATCCGGGCCGGGCGGGCGGACGTGGTGATCGCCGGCGGCACCGAGGGTGGCTATGGCCGGTTCGACGGCAGCCCGGATGGCGATTTCGTGCCGGCCGTGTTCTACAGCCATGCCGGCTACGGGCTGACCGGCGGCACCCGGGACCGGCTGCGGGCCAGCATCCCGTTCGACGTCGGCCGCAGCGGCATCGTGGTCGGCGAGGGCTGCGCCATGGTCGTGCTGGAGAGCCGGGAGCACGCGCAGCGGCGCGGCGCGGCCGTGCTCGGCACCGTCGAGGGGTACGCCTCGCTGTCCGACAGCTACCACCCCTCCTCACCGGAGCCGGACGGTATCTGGGAGGCCGAGGTCATGCGGCAGGCGCTGGCGGACGCCTCGCTTGCACCCTCTGGCGTGGCGGCGATCGTCGCGCACGGCACGTCCACCCCCAAGGGGGACTCGGCCGAGATCCGCGCCATTAACCAGGTCTACGAGGGTGTGCCGGTGCTGGTGACCTCGGTCAAGGGCAACCTCGGCCACCCCAGCGGCGCGGCCGGCGCGCAGGCCATCGTGGCCGGGCTGTGCGCGCTGCGGGACCACAAGCTGCCGCACACCGCGGGCACGACCCAGGTCGACCCGGAGGCTAGGTTCGAGGTCGTGACGAACGCGCCGGCCGGAATCAGGGCCGGGCGGATTCAGGTCAACGCGTTCGGCTTCGGCGGCCAGAACGCGTCGCTGGTGCTGGGCGCGGCCTGACCCAGCCGGTGAGCTGAGCCGGCCTGACCCAGCCGGGTAGCTGATGCCGGTCAGACGCTGCCGGTCAGACGCTGCCGGTCAGCTGCTGCCGGAGCTGCGGCTTGGAGATCTTCCCGGTCGAGGTCTTGGGCATGGTTGCCAGGATGGTGATGGCGACCGGCCGCTTGATCGTGGCCAGCCGGTCCTTGCAGTGCGCGTGCACGGCCTCGGGATCCAGGTCGTGCCCGGGGGCCGCGGCCAGGAACGCGTGCGGCCGCTCGCCCCACTCCTCATCCGGCGCGCCGATCACCGCTGCCTCCAGCACCCCGGGGATCTGGTAGAGCACGTCCTCGATCTCCTTGCTGGCGATGTTGGCGCCGCCGATGATCAGCAGGTCCTTCTTCCGGTCGACCAGATAGAGGTAGCCCTCGCCGTCCAGATAGCCGACGTCGCCGGAGTGCAGCCATCCGCCGCGTTTGGTCGCCGCGGTCAGCTCCGGGTCATCCCAGTAGCACTCGAACAGCCATCGCCCCCGCATGATCACCTCGCCGAGCGTGCCGGGCGGGACCGGCCGGTCGTCGTCGTCGACCACCGCCACCTCGATCCCGTAACTGGCCCGGCCGCAGGAGGCCAGCAGGCCCTCGCGGCCGGTGCCGGCCACCTGGTGGTCCGCCTTGCCTAGCACGGTGGCCACCGAGCAGGTCTCGGTCATCCCGAAGGCCTGGATGAAGATCGGCCCGAACCGGTCGATCATCTCCCGGACCCGGGGCGCGGGAATGGGCGCGGAGGCATAGCCGACCGTGGTCAGGCTCGACAGGTCGCAGCTGGTCTCGGCGGCCAGCAGCCGGAACACCATCGTCGGCACCAGCTGGCTGTGGGTGACCCGGTACCGCTCCACGGTCGCGAAGTAGCGGGCGGCCTCGAAATTGCGCACGTCACCGATGACCAGCGCGCCGCCGGCCATCAGCACGGGGCCGATCACGTGATTGACCGACCCGGCCGAGTTATGCGGATAGGAGACCAGGTAACGGGAGGCCGCGTCCACGCCGTACTCCACCAGCACCGCCATGGCGTTGTCCATGCTCTGCTGGTGAGTGAAATACACCCCCTTGGGCACACCAGTCGTGCCGCTGGTGTACAGAATGCAGAAGCCCGCGTCATCGGGCGCGGTCGGCAGCTCGGCGCCGTCCCCGGCGCCGCCGAGCAGCTCAGCGTAACCCAGCTGGCCCGACTGCAGCTGACCCGCTGGCGGCTGGCCGGAGTCCGCTTCGCCGGTGGCGCCGTCCAGGTGGATCCAGAACTCGACCGGGGTACCCGCTGCGGCCAGCCGGGCGGCCTGCTCCCGGTGCGAGCCGCCTACCACGGCGGCCCGGGCCCCGCTGTGCTTGAGCAGGTGCGCGGCGGCGTCGTCATCCAGCCGGAAGTCCAGCGGCACGAACACCAGGCCGGCCTTGGCCGCCGCGACCATCACCTCCACGCACTCCCACCGGTTGTCCGTGATCAGGGCGATCCGGTCCCCGGCCGCCAGGCCGAGCCCGTGCAGGGCGCGGCCGAGCCGGCTGGAGCGCTCATCCAGCTCGGCGTAGCTGACCGCACGGTCATCGCTCAGCATAGCCACCCGCTCCGGGTAGCGGGTGGCGTGCCTGGTCACGAACGTTCCGTAGTGCATCCGCCTCGGTGCCTCCGTGCCTCCTGGTGCTCCGGCGCTCCGAACGTACCAGCAGAAAGACCGCACATTCAATTGTTGAGGGTGCACGCATTAGCGTCTATCGTCTTCGTAGGCTGGGCCGCCGCCCGGCGACACGCGAAGGAGCGCACATGACCACCGCAGAGCTCACCACGCTGGCGTCGGGGTTCGGCTACGTCGAGGGGATCCGCTGGCACGACGGGGCCGTGTGGTTTTCCGACCTGACCAACGACAAGGTGTTCCGGGTCACCCTGGACGGCGCCGCGACCGAGGTGGCGCAGGTGCCGGGCACGCCGATCGGGCTGGGCTGGCTGCCCGACGGCACACTGCTGGTCACCTCGAGCGCCGGCAACCGGGTGCTGCAGGTGGCCCCGGACGGCTCGGTCGGCGAATACGCGCAGCTGGACGTGGCGGTGCATGCCTCCAACGACATGTGGGTCGACCAGGCCGGGCGGTGCTACGTCTCGCACTTCGGCTACGACCTGTTCGGCGGTGGCACCCCGGCCACCACCGGGCTGATCCTGATCCAGCCGGACGGGTCGGTCGAGCTCACCGGATCGGACCTGATGTTCCCCAACGGCATCGCGGTCACCGGTGACGGCGGCACGCTGATCGTGGCCGAGTCCTTCGCCTTCCGGCTGTCCGCGTTCGACATCGGCACCGACGGGCGGCTGTCGAACAAGCGGGTGTTCGCCCAGTTCGGCAACCCCGAGACGGATCTGGCCGACGGCATCTGCATCGACGCCGAGGACGGTGTCTGGGTCGGCTGCCCGGTGGCCGGGGAGTACCGGCGGGTGGTGGCCGGCGGTGAGGTGACCGACGTGGTGCGCACCGACCCGGCTGCCCAGTTCGGCCCGGCGTGCGCGCTCGGCGGGCCGGACATGCGCACGCTGTTCCTGGCCACGACCCGCACCACGCTGGCTGACCTGGCCGGGGGCTGGGCCGGGGACGGCCGGATCGACACGACGCAGGTGACGGTCCCGGGGCGGCCCTGATCCGTCAGGCGATCTCGCCCGCGCCGATCTCGCCCGCGCCGATTTCGCCAGCACTGCGGCGCAGCTTCTGGACCAGCGCGAAGACCTCCTCGGCCTGCTCGTCGCTGATGCCGAGCCGCAGCTGGGCGGCGATCTGCCGGGTGGCCGGGATGACGACCTTGCGGCCCTGGCTGGTGATCTCGGCCAGGGTGGTGCGCCGGTCCCTGGTGTGCGGCACCCGCCGGACCAGCCCGTCGGCCTCGAGCCGGTCAACCAGGTTGGTCACGGCGGCCTGGTGGATGAGCAGCCGGTCGCGCACCTTGCCCAGCGGCATCGACCCGCTTCGCGTCCACGACAGCAGGAGCAGCACCTCATACCTGGCGAAGGTCAGCCCGAAGCCGCGCAGGATCTGGTCGATCCGGGCCGTGGCCGCGCCCGCCGACCGCACCAGGGCCGAGGCTGCCGCGAACGCGGCCCGGTCGTGCTCGCCGAGGCCCGCCCACACCGATGGCCCGGCCTCTACGCCCGAGCTCACGTCAGCTCACCCCGCCGCGGACCAGCTCAGCCAGGCCGGTAAACCGCTGGGTGTCGGCCTCGTCCCAGCCGTCCAGGCCGAAGCCGATGTCACGCAGCTGGGTCAGGGCCGCGTGGGCCACGGCCAGGCCGCGAGCGCTGGCGCGGACCCGGGTGACCCGGCGGTCGCCGGCGTCGTCTACCCGCTCCACGTAACGGACGCGCTCCAGCCGGGCCACCGTGCGCGCCGTGGTGGTCGGGTGCAGGCCCAGCATGGATCCGAGCTCGCCCATGCCGACCAGGGCGGCCCGGTCCGCCACGGCGACCAGCACCTCGAGCTGGGCGAACGTGAGGTCGTATTCGGCCAGGACCGGCGCCATCCGGCCCGTCGCGATCTGCTGGGCGCGGGTCAGTGCGGTGGCCGCCGCGACCTGTTCCACCGGCCCGCAGCCGTGCGCGACCCAGTTGCGTCGGCCCTCCGCGATCGGGTCCATCGGCACCGGGTACGGCTCCACCACCACAGGGTAACAGCGACACAATCCGCCTATTGAACCGTTGAATATGCAGATATCGTGGGCTAGGGTACCGGCATGGATGCCGAACTGCGCGGACGGCGGGTTCTGGTCACCGGCGCGGGACGCGGGCTCGGCCGCGCGCACGCCCTGACCCTGGCCGCTGCCGGGGCCGCCGTCGTGGTCAATGACACGGGGGCGGACCTCGACGGCACCGGGTCCTCCCCGGAACCGGCCGACAAGGTGACCGCCGAGATCACGGCCGCCGGCGGGACGGCGTTCGCCAGTCATGACGACGTGGCGACCCACGACGGCGCGACCGCGGCGGTGACCTTCGCCACCGACGCGCTGGGTGGCCTGGACGCGGTGGTCAACAGTGCGGGCATCCTGCGCGACCGCACGTTCGCCAAATTGGCGCGAGACGACTTCGACGAGGTAGTGCGCGTCCACCTCGGCGCGGTGGCCTACACGACCCGGGCCGCCTGGGCCGCGCTGAGCCGGTCCGGCACCGGGCGGGTCGTGGTCACCACCTCGGCCTCGGGCCTGTACGGCCAGTTCGGGCAGGCCAACTACGCCGCGGCCAAGATGGGCCTGGTCGGCCTGGTCAACGTGCTCAAGCAAGAGGGCGCCCGGTCCGGAATCAGGGTCAACGCGATCGCGCCGGTGGCTGCCACCCGGATGACGATCCCGCTGCTCCCGGCGCAGGCCGCGGCCGGCCTGGATCCCGGGCTGGTCAGCCCGCTGGTCGGCTACTTGGTCTCCGCCGGGTGCACCGACTCCGGGCTGGTGCTGGAGGTGGGCGGCGGCCTGATGGCATCGGTGCGGGTCACCGAATCCGAGCCCGTGCCGGCGGGCAGCTCGGTGGCCGAGGCGGCCGCCGCGATAGCCGCGCTGCGGGACCCGCCGCCGGGTCAGCCGTTCGCCTCCGCTGGCGCCGCCCTGGAGCGGATCATGTCCGCTGTCCGGGACCGGTGAGCCGGGTGCTCCAGCACACCCTGGCCGAGCAGCTCCGGTTCAACGCGGCGGCGTTCCCGGACCGCCCGGCGCTGCAGGTGGTGGGTGGCGCCGAGCTCACCTACGCCGAGGCCCTGGACCGGACCCTGGTCCTGGCCACCGCTATCCGCGAGCACAGCGACGGTACGCCGGTGGCGATCCTGCACCGCAACGGCCCCGACGCGGCGCTGTCGTTCCTGGCCTGCCAGCTGGCCGGGGTGGCCGCGGTGCCGGTCAACAACGTGCTCACCCCGGTCGAGATGGACTACCTGCTGGATGACTCCTCGGTCGGCGTGCTGCTGCACGGCCCGGAGTTCACCGATCTCGTCCCGGCCCTGTCGCCGGCCCGCAAGCCAGCCGTGGTGTGCTCGGCGGATGCCGGCCCCCGGCACGAGCCGTGGGAGAGCTTCACCACGCCCGACCCGGCCGCCCCGTTCATCATCGGCTACACCTCTGGCACTACCGGCTTCCCCAAGGGCGCGGTCTACGACGGCGAGGGCATGTACGTGCAGTACCTGCGCTGGGCCGTCCACTTCGGGCTCAGCCCCGACAGCACCCTGCTGACCGCCGGCCCGATGTTCCACAACTCCTACGGCGGGCTGTCCCTGCTCGCGCTCGCCCTCGGCGCGACCAACCGGATCCTGGCCGGCTTCGACGCCGAGCTGGCCCGGGAGGAACTCGGCACCCGCTGCACCTTCGCGTTCCTGGTCCCGGCCATGCTCGCCCAGGTGCTGCGGTGCTGGCGGGAGGCGGGCCGGCCGCCGCTGACCGCGCTGCGGCGGCTGCTGTCCTCCGGCTCGGCCGCCGACCCCGCTCAGCTCGGGGAAGCCTTCGAGGCGTTCCCCGAGGCGATGATCGCCGAGGCGTACGGCTGGAGCGAGGGCGGCTGGGTCACGTACGAGGCCAAGCAGCGCGAGGCGATCGTGCCGCATTCCGTCGGCTATCCGATGGTGGGCGCCGACGTGGCGCTGTTCGACCTGGCTGGGGCCCGGTGCGGTCCGGGGGAGACCGGCGAGATCGGGGTGCGCAACGTCACGCCGTTCCTCGGCTACGTGAACCCGGCCAGCCCGCACGACACCTCGGCCGACGGCCGCTATCTGCTCTCTGGCGACATCGGGCGGTTCGCGCCGGACGGGCGGCTGCTCCTGGTCGACCGGAAGAAGGACATCATCGTGACCGGTGGCGAGAACGTGGCCTCGGGGGAGGTGGAACGGGTGCTGGCCGCCCATCCAGCCGTCCGCGACGTGGCCGTCGTCGGCCGGCCCGACGAGCGCTGGGGCGAGGCCGTGACCGCCATCGTGGTGCTCGAGCCGGATACCGCGAACGTGGATTCCGGTGCACTGCGCACCCACTGCCGCGCCAGGCTGGCCGCCTACAAGGTGCCGAAACAGGTCGAGTTCACCGCTGCGCTGCCACGGAACTCGATGGGCAAGGTGCAGAAGTTCCTGCTCCGTCAGCTGCCGGGACAGGCGCAGTGACTTCAAAGAACACGGTGAGCGCTGAGAACGTGGTGGTCACCGGCCAGGGCGCGGTGTCACCGCTAGGTGTCGGGGTGCCGCCGATGCTGGCCGGGCTGTGGGCCAACGCGGTCGCGGTCGCCCCGGCTCCGTGGGCCCGCGACGGCGACCCATTCGCCTGGTGGGCGGTCGTGCGCGGCTTCGACCCGCTGGACTGGATGGACGAAAAGGTCATGGCCGGGACCGACCTGTTCGCCCAGTTCGCCCTGGCCGCCGCCATCCAGGCGGTAGACGACGCTGAGCTAGGAGGCCTCGACCCGGTCCGCACCGCAGTCGTGCACGGCACCAGCATGGGCGGCAGCCGGGCCCTGCTCAAGGCCCAGCACCAGTACGAGACGCAGGGACCGGCCGCGGTCGAGCGCAAGACCATGATCCAGATCTGGCCGAACATGGCCGCCGCGCAGATCGCCATGCGCTACGGGCTGCACGGGCCGCAGCTCACCGTGTGCACGGCCTGCGCCTCCTCGCTCGACGCGATCGGCATCGCCCGCTCCCTGATCCGGGACGGTCAGGTGGACGTGGCCATCGTCGGCGGCACCGAGGGCGGCCTGACCACGGCCAGCGGCGGGGCAGACGGCGAGTTCGTTCCGGCTATGTACATCGGCCAGGCCGCCTACGGGATGACCACTGGCGAGCGGGACCCGGCCCGGGCCAGCCTGCCGTTCGACGTGCACCGCTCCGGCATCGTCACCGGGGAAGGCTCGGCCGCGCTGGTCCTGGAGTCCCCAGCTCACGCGGCCGCCCGCGGCGCCCGGGTGCTCGCGGAGGTGACCGGCTTCGCCACCCTGGCGGACAGCTACCACCCGTCCTCGCCGGATCCGGCCGGCACCTGGGAGGCACGGGCCATGCGTCTCGCCCTGGACGACGCGGGCACAGCCCCGGAGCAGGTCAGCGCGCTGATCGCGCACGCCACCGCTACACCCAAGGGCGACGCCGCCGAGATCGCCGCGATCAACGACGTCTACCGCCCGCGCCGCCGTTCGCTGCCGGTGACATCGCTCAAGGGGCATCTGGGCCACACCGGCGCCGCGTCCGGGGCGATGGGCATCATGGCCGCCGCGCACGCGATGCGGGCCGGATCGTTCCCGAACACCGCCGGCACCCGCGACGTGGATCCCGCCGCCGAGTTCGACGTGATCACCGGGCAGCCAGTTGCCGTTGACGTCGACGTGGTGCAGGTCAACGCGTTCGGCTTCGGCGGCCAGGACACCTCGGTCGTCATCCGGCGCCCGGCAGAAAACAGCTAACGCCCGGCACAACCCAGCTAACGGAGGTCGGCTATGGCAGGTCCGAGAATCGTGGTCACCGGGGCCAAGGACGGCAAATCGGTCGTGATCAGCGACGGCGAGGCGACCGCGATCGACATCCCGCTCATGCCCGGTTCGCTCTACACGCCGGTGTGGGGTGCGGACGAGACGCCGGTGGTGCCGCAGTCCGCGCAGGCCGTGCAGCCACGCACCTACTTCCCGCCAGCCGGGGGGTTCCGGTTCTGCTTTTTCACCCTCGGCCCGGCCACCGCGGCCCTGCCTGCCGACTTCGACGCGGCCGCCGCGACCAGCCAGGTCCAGCGGGACATCCCTGGCCTGCTCGACGTGTTCGAGCCGGACAACCCCGGCATGCACACCTCGGACACCGTCGACGTCGACTTCGTGCTGTCCGGCGAGGTCGACGTGGAACTCGACGACGGCGCTGAGGTGCACCTGGCGGCCGGCGACGTCCTGGTCCAGCACGGTGCCCGGCACGCCTGGCGCAACAAGTCCGATCAGCCCTGCGTCCTCGTCGTCGCCGTCAGCGGCGCCCGCCGGAGCTAGCCCGGCCCCAGCCGCGGCCGGGCTAGCTGGGTATAAGCGCTTTCGTGAGCTAGGGATTGGTGGGCGCCGCGTCCATGGGGACGGTGGCGAGGAGAGCACGCGTCTCGGCGACGACCCTGTCCTGGAATCCGGGATCGCGCACGAGAGCGGAGCCGAGCATCGGCCGGCCGTTCTCGTCGTAGTAGACGCCGGTCTGGTTCGTGTCGTCGGTCAGGACTGCGGTAATCATGCGGGCGGCGCGCTTGGGAGTGCTCCAGTACTTGATGAACGGTGCGAGCGGGGACAGAACATACTTCGACAGGAGGCGGAGCGCGACGTTCGCGTCACGTCCGAGGTCCGAGCCGGGGCTGAAGCCGGGTTCAACGCCGTTGAAGCGCAGCCGCGGGTACTCCCGCGCGAAGGCGAGCGCGGTCGCGAGGTTGCCCTGCTTGGAGGTGGCGTAGGCGTCGAAGCCGGACTTCGACGAGCCGCCGGGCTTCCATTCGCCGTGAGCGCTGGCCTCGGCGGAGATGTAGCGGGCCCCGCGGAAGCCGGCCATGACGGCCAGTTTGCGCTCGGGATCCTCCACGGCTGAGCAGATGAACACGACGTTCGCCCCGTCGGGAAGGGACGGGATGAGTGCCTCGGTCAAGGCAAACGGCCCGAGATGGTCGGTCGCGAACGTGCCGTCCCAGCCTTGTGCGGTCCGGAAGGGGCTGGTCGGAAAGATGCCGGCGTTGTTCAGCAAGCCTGCGATCGGCAGATCGAGCGCGGCGATCTCCGCGGCCGCGCGGCGAGCGCTCGTGATGTCGGACAGATCGCTAACGACCGACACGGCATGGCCGCCCCGCGCCTGGATCTCCCGGTTGACCTCCTCGAGCTTGGCTGGGTTGCGGCCGGCCAGCACGACGGTGCCGTGCGCGGCGAGTTCGAGCGCAGTGTGCCGGCCGATGCCCGAGGTCGGCCCGGTGATGATCCAGGCCTTGGTCCGGGATGGGACGCGGGCGGTGTCTGCCATGGTCGCTCCTGTGCGGCTGGATCTGATGGTCGTGGTTCGCGGGAGGCTGGATTCGGGACTAGGCGAGCATTCGCCAGACCGCGTCGAACGCGATCCGGGCTTTGGTCTCGGCCTGGTCAGGGTCACCGATCATCGCGTCGATGGTCGCATCGGCGATGGCGCTCGTCAGGGTGAGGACGAAGCTCAGTGGCGCGTCCCGCATCGGTCCGTCGGCCCGGCTGCGGTCCAATAGGCCGGCGATGACGCTGAACGCAGAGCTCACGATCTGGTGGCTGCCGGCGGTGATGTCATCTGATACCTCGAGCTGGGCGAGTGCCCGTCGTTTCTCCGGGAAGGACGTGGCCCAGCCAAGCCAGTGGTTCCACATATGGAGGATCTGCTCGCGCGCGTCGCTCCTGGCCGGGAGTCCGTCGACGGCGGCTGCGCACATCTCGGTCTTGAGAGCGATGTAGAGCTCATTGAGCAGCATCGCCTTGGTGTCGAAGTAGACGAACAACGACCCATTGGAGACACCCGCCTGCTTGGCGATCGTGGCTGTCGCGGCGCCCAGTCCCTGTTCGGCGATGACGTGTGTCGCTGCCGACAGGATCGCGTCCCGTCGATCAGCGCTCCTTGGCCTGGGCATGCCCCGACTATATGAGAGAGTGACTAGTCAGTCAAAAAGCGTCGCGCGACATGCCCCCGAGAGGCGGAGCTGCCGCGCGTGACCACAGCGAGAACGGAAAAGAAAAGTATCCCAGACAGCTTATACCGCCTTGACAATTAAAATTGTCGGTGGCAGAGTTACCGGCATGCAAGATGTCGCAGTGATCGAGGATGCCGCAGCCGCGGAGGTCTCGCTCGATCCGATCCGGGCTCGGATGCTCGCGGAGCTGGCCGAGCCACGCACCGCGACCACACTCGCGGCGCGGCTTGGGCTTGCCCGGCAGAAGGTCAACTACCACGTCAAGACCCTTGAGCAGCACGGTCTGGTGGAGCTGGTCGAGGAGCGCCGCAAGGGCAACATGACCGAGCGGGTCGTGCAGGCTTCCGCCGCGGCCTACGTGATCTCGCCGGCCGCGCTCGCCGCGGTCGCACCCGATCCGGCCCGGTCGCCCGATCGGCTGTCCGCGCGCTGGTTGCTCGCGCTCGCCGCGCGACTCGTCCGGGAGACGGGCGCGCTCATCAACGGAGCGGCACAGGCCAGCAAGCCGCTCGCCACGTTCGGGCTCGATGCGGAAGTGCGGTTCGCGAAGCCGGCCGATCGCGCCGCGTTCGTGGGTGAGCTCACGGACGCACTCACCGGAATCATCAGTAAATATCACACCGGCACCGGCCGGCCGCATCGCCTTATCGTCGCGGTGCACCCTAGCATCACCGAAGACGCCGACCCGCCAGCAGAGGAGCAGCAGCAGTCATGACGCATCCATTCGAGGTACGTGACGAGATCACCGTCGACGCCACGCCTGAGGAGGTGTGGGAGGCGATCGCGTCGGGGCCGGGAGTGGACTCCTGGCTCATGGGGCGCACCGAAATCGATAGCGCCAGCAAGACCAGCACGTTCAGCATGTTCGGCGAGGTGTCCAGTTCCAGCATCACGGCCTGGGAACCCGGTCATCGCTACGCGACGCAGGAGGACAAGAACCCGGACGGCACGTTCATGGCCCTCGAGTGGCTCATCGAGTCGCGCGGCGGCGGCGCGGTGGTGCGCTTTGTGCACAGTGGTCTCCTCGGCGAGACCTGGGAGGCCGAATACAACGCCCTGTCCGTCGGCGACCACGCCTACTTGACGAAGCTCGCCGTCTACCTCAAGCACTTCGCACCGCGCACCGCGAAGAACTCGCTGTTCCTGCCGGGGCCGATCACCCAGGACTCGTGGGCGGCCATGACGGCGGCGGTCGGTGTCGGCGCGGACGCGGCGGACGGTCAGCCGGCGCGGCTCACCGTGCCCGGGATCGAGCCGGTCGACGGCATCGTGGAGTTCGTGGGCCCGCCGAGCTTCGTGGGCATGCGTACCGATGACGCGGTGTACATGCTGATCCACGGCTACCAGGACATGGCCTTCGCGACCGCGCACTACTTCGACGACCGCGACCCGTCGACCGAGACCGAGGCGTGGCAGAACTGGCTCG
>JBAPYC010000861.1:0-1817 GCA_049284535.1 Streptosporangiaceae bacterium | reverse complement strand
GCTCGGGGACGTCGGCATAGTCCCCAGCGCGCGCCAGCTCCTCGGGGGTATCCGGCCACAACCCGGTAAAAGCCTCGCGCAGCAGGGAAGGCAGGTCGGGAAAGTGCCGGTAGGCCGTCGCCTCGGACACTCCCACGGCGGTGGCTGCGCCCATCATGGTGATGCGGGCCCCGTCGAGGATCAGCTGGCGTGCCGCGGTGATGAGGGCTGCGCGGGTCCGCTCTTTCTGGCGAACCCGCTCGGACACGGCAGGGCGAGGACTCCCGCCGCTGGCGAGTTTCTGCCCTTCAGCCGTCACGGTTCATGAGGCTATCGCACGAGGCAGGGCGGCACGAGATCTCGCGAGGGTATACCCTCGCGAGATCGACTCACCAGTCAAAGGAGCAGCCATGCCCGACGAAACCCCCTCCGACGTCGCGTCCCTGGTGGCCAGCGCGGAGACGGCCGCTGGCTTCTGGCAGATGGGCATCTTGTGGACTCCGCTGATCTCAGGGGAGTCCACCCGCGGGAGGTACTCGCTGATGGAGCAGCTCATGCCGGCCAAGGCAGGCCCGCCCCCGCACGTGCACGAACAGGGCGAGGAAGTCTTTTACATCCTCGACGGCGAGCTGGCCCTCCAGCTCGGAAACCAGGTCATCGCCGGAACCAGGGGCCAGCTCGTGCGCATCCCCGCCGGCACCCCGCACGCCTTCGCCGTCAAGACCGAGACCGCACGGGTACTGAACTTCTACGTTCCCGCCGCCCTTGACCTGCAGGTCGCCATGCTCGGCACACCGGCGACCAACGCGGTCCTGCCCCCGCCCGGAGCACAGCGACCACCGACCGCCGAGCAGGAACACGCGTTCGCCGAACGGCTGCACGACCTGGCCACTCAGACAATGTCCACACAGCGGGATCTGCTCGGGGAGTACCGGGACCACGACGCCGCGCACCCGGACATGCCCTAAACCGGCACACCGCCGCCGGCCGCCAACCCGCACCGCGCGGGAGTCGGTCCGGCACCTATCCTGCGTGTGCAAAGCTGACTAGCCGAACACCTCGTCGGCGGTCAGCTCGCCGAGCGCGTCGGCCTGCTCACGGCGCATCGCCCGGGCCGAGAAGATCTCGCCGAGCGTCCGTTCCGTGCCGCCCACGGCCCCGGCGCCCTCGTCGGCGAGCTGATCGAGCTCGGCCTTGATGGCTTGCACCACCCGTCTTCGGTCCAGCTGCGCCAGGTCGGGGGACTGCCAGGCGGCGGCCAGCGCGACCATCCGGTACGCGTTCGCCTTCACCGTGTCCGGCGGCGCCTCGAGCAAGGCCTGGCCGGCCGTAGTCAGCGGATCCTGAATGTTCTTGAGCCGCCAGTCGTCCCGCTCCTTGCGTCCCTCGACCCGCAGCAGCAAGTAGTCGTATCCCTTGAGGTGGACGGGCTCTTGGCCGGGTGCCTGGCGGTAGCAGAGCCGTCCGTCGCGGACGGCCAGGCGTTCCGGGCTGACCTGTCCAGGCTCGGCCAGGATGACGGCTAGGTACCCCGGCCGCAGCACCGCCCCGCCGGCGCCGCCCGAGATCAGCTCCTGATGGAATCCCAGATGGATGTTCCCCTTGGTCGCGCTGAGCAGGTCGCGGGTACCGGACACCACCGCCTGCGCCAGGGAGACGGCCGGGCCGAGCGGCGGTGCGATAAGGCCGGAGAACTGCTGCAGGATCCCGATGGCCGTGCCGAGGTAGTCGGCGCCCTTCAGGCCGAGCAGGGCCGCCTCGACCTCGACGACTCCGCCGTTGAAGGGGAGCAGCTCGGTGAGCCGGTAGTTCAGCCGGACGCCCTCGCCGAGCTGGTC
>JBAPYC010000860.1:0-8879 GCA_049284535.1 Streptosporangiaceae bacterium | reverse complement strand
GGCGACGGTGCGCGCGAGAGCGGGGGCGGGGCGCATGGGGCGAGACGGTAGCAAGGGTGCGCCCGGCTGGAGGGCATTTGCCCCGATCCGTAATAGGTATCGGTCATAGGTTGGCGCGGGCGGCGGAATATCCAAGCGGCTTTGGGCCGCCGGGCTCGCTACCCTGAGGACATGAAGAGCGACAACAGCCCGGCCCGGGGAATGCGGGATCTGCTGCCCGCCGATGTTGCCGTCCGGGATCATGTGCTGGCGTCGATCACCGCGGTCTACCGGAAGTTCGGCTACCAGCGGATCGAGACCCCGGCGCTGGAGAATATCGCGCGGCTGAGCAGCGGCGAGGGCGGGGACAACGAGAAGCTGATCTTCGAGGTGCTGCGGCGCGGGCTGCCACCGGTGGTCGAGGCCGGAACGCCCCTGCGCGACCTGGTCGACCTCGGGTTGCGCTACGACCTGACCGTGCCGCTGACCCGGTTCTACGGGAACAACCACGCGTCGCTCCCGATGCCGTTCCGGTCGCTGCAGGTGGGCCCGGTGTGGCGGGCTGACCGGCCGCAGAGGGGCCGGTACCGGCAGTTCTACCAGTGCGACATTGACATGATCGGCGAGCCTACGGTGCTGGCCGAGGCCGAGCTGATCGAGGCGACCACCGAGGCGCTGGCCGCGATCGGCCTGACCGGGACCACGGTGCGGGTGTCGGACCGGCGGTTCCTGGCCGCGCTGGCCGCGGACTGCGGGGTGCCGGACGACCGCCTGGGTCAGTTCCTCATCACCGTGGACAAGCTGGACAAGATCGGCTGGACCGGGGTCCAGGCCGAGCTGGCCGAGCTGGGGTTCTCCGCGCAGACCATCGCCACCGCGACCGAGAAGATCCAGAGCCTGGAGGGCGTGCCCGGAGCCAAGGTGGCCGAGGTGCTGGCCGAGACCCTGCCCGGGATGCCCGCCCAGGTGACCGAGGACCTGGCCGCGGTCGCCGCCGCGCTCGACCGGCTGTCGGCGCAGCGCGCGATCAGCTGGCAGTTCGATCCGACGCTGGTGC
This sequence comes from Streptosporangiaceae bacterium, assembly GCA_049284535.1. Classification (GTDB taxonomy): domain Bacteria; phylum Actinomycetota; class Actinomycetes; order Streptosporangiales; family Streptosporangiaceae; genus Palsa-504. The sequence continues at coordinate 7,843 of JBAPYC010000860.1, read as the reverse complement.
GCGGCCTGGGTTACTACACCGGCGAGGTCTTCGAGATCGTGCACCCCGACATGAGCGGGTCGGTGGCCGGCGGCGGGCGGTACGACAAGCTGATCGGGCGCTCGCTCGGCCACGACGTTCCGGCCTGCGGGTTCTCCATCGGGTTCGAGCGGATCGTGGACCTGCTGTCGCAAGACCTCAGCCGGGACGCGACCGCGGTGCTGGTGGAGGGCGACGTGCCGCTGGCGGACGCGCTCGAGGTAGCGCGGGACCTGCGCGCCCAGGGCCAGGTGGCCCAGGATCAGGTGGCCCAGGATCAGGTGGCCCAGGATCAGGTGGTAGAGACCGTGCGGCGCAGTGGCAAGTTCGGCGCCCAGCTGAAGAGGCTGGAAGGGGCCGGGTTCACACGATTCCAGCTCGTTCGGTCCGAAAATGGCGTGATCGTGCGCGGCGAGCTGCGGCCGCTCGGTCCCCAGCCTGGGGCATGACCGGTTAGCTGTCGCTTGAGCTGCGGTTTTCTTTTGGGTCTGTTTATTACCTTTAGCGGGGCTTTCGGACGCGACTTTCGTGCACGTCCTTATGCATTTGCATTTGCTCTGTTAGGCTGCACATGCTGTGGCTGGCCGTGCCTGTTAGGTGCACGGTGCAGTCAGTGGTCACGGTCCGAGGCCCGCCCGCTTAGGTCCGCATTTCTCGTACGCAGAGAATGAGGAGAAGGATGCAGGTCAACAACGGAATTCCCGCTGACCAGCTGGTTTCGGCCCGGTGGCGCAAGTCGACCGCGAGCAATCCGGCTGGAAGCTGCGTCGAGGTGGCCGTACTGGAATCGGACGCCATCGCCGTCCGCAACTCCCGATTCCCCTCCGGGCCTGCCCTGATCTACACGCGTGCCGAGATCGAGGCGTTCGTGACTGGGGTCAGGAATGGCGAGTTCGACGACCTGGGGCCGGCAATCTGACCCTCTTTCGGCCATTATCGAGAAGTATGCGTAAATGACATCCCGGGGCTGTCATTGGACGGTGATAGTGTGCCTGGTGTGTACCGCAGCCATGCGGCACCGAGCGCCAATTCATCGGCTCCCGGAGTGAGGATGAGAAGGGACCAGCCGGACGGCGAGCCTCAGGCCGACGCCCTGGGCCCGACTGTGCCCCGCATGCTGCTCGGATTGCACCTGCACCGGTTCCGCGAGACGGCCGGGGTCACCCCGGAACAGGCGGGCTACGAAATCCGGTCGTCCCGCTCCAAGATCAGCCGGATGGAGAACGGCCGGGTCCGGTACAAGCAGCGGGACGTCACCGACCTGCTCACGCTGTACGGGGTCACCGACGAGCAGACCCGGGCCAGCATGGTCGCGCTGGTGCAGCAGGCCAACTCCCCCGGCTGGTGGTCCGGGTACGGCGACATCATGCCCGACTGGTTCGAGGCCTACCTCGGGCTGGAGATGGCCGCGTCGGTCATCCGGACGTTCGAGCTGCAGTTCGTGAACGGGCTGTTCCAGACCGAGGACTACGCCCGGGCGGTGACCCTGCTCGGGTTCTCGGCCGCGTCCCCGGCCGACACCGAACGGCGGGTGGCGGTGCGGATGCGGCGCCAGGAACTGATCACCGGACCGGAGCCTAAGCAGGTCTGGTCGATCATCGACGAGAGCGCGCTGCGGCGCCCGGTGGGCGGACGTTCGGTCATGCGCGGCCAGCTGAAACGGCTTACCGAAGTGGCCCAGATGCGACCGGTCACCATCCAGGTCATGCCGTTCAGCAAGGGCGGGCACGCAGCGGCCGGCGGGTCGTTCACCATCTTGCGGTTCGGTGAGCCGGACGTGCCCGACGTGGTCTACATCGAGCAGCTGACCAGCGCGGTGTACCTGGACAAGCGCGATGACCTCGAGCACTACCTCGAGGTCATGAACGCGATCAGCACCGAGGCGCTGGGCCCGGCCGACAGCCTGAGTTTCCTGTCCGGCATTCTCCGGGATACCTGAGCCGGGTCAGACCGTGCGCCAGTCGTCGGTGGTGATGTGGGAGCCGGCCTGCGGGCCCATCTGGAGCATTCCGCCGTCAACCGGCCAGCTGGCGCCGGTGACGTAGGAAGCCTGCGGAGAGGCCAGGAACGCGACGACGGACGCGATCTCGCGGGCGTCGCCCGGCCGGCCGAGCGGCACCCCGGGTCGGCGCGTGGTGTGCGGGTCCTCATCTTCCTGGCCGGTCATGGGGGTGGCGATCTCACCGGGGGCGACACAGTTGGCGGTAATGCCGTACTGGCCCAGTTCCAGGGCCAGCGTCTTCATCAGGCCGCCCAGGCCATGCTTGGCCGCGTCGTAGGCGGCCGAGCCGACCCGCGGCTGGTGCTCGTGGACGCTGGTGACGGCGATGAGCCGGCCGCCGTTCCCGGCCTGCACCATCCGGCGGGCGGCCCGCTGCAGGCAGGCGAAGGCGCCGTCCAGGTCGGCCGCGACGATCTGCCGCCACTGCTCCATCGTCATGTCCAGGGCGAGCGTGGCCGACCCGGTGCCGGCGTTGTTCACGAACACGTCCACGCCACCGAGGCGGCCCGCCAGCTCGTCGACCACGTCGCCGCAGCGGTCCAGCTCGGTCGTGTCCAGGTGGGCTATCTCGGCCTTGACCCCGGCCTGGCGGACCTCCTCGGCCGTGGCCTGCGCCCCGGCCTCGTCGGCGTGCCAGGTGATGCCCACGTCCAGGCCCGCCTCCGCCAGGGCGACCGCGGTGGCGCGGCCGATCCCGGAGTCCGACGCGGTGACGATGGCGTGGTGTGGCTGGAATGTCATGAAAATACCTACTTCCGGTCGGCGGGGGTGAGCTTGCGGAGGGGCTCGCCCAGCTCGCGGGCGAAGAAGTCCAGGAAGCCGTCCGGGTCGGGGCCGACGTTCATGGTGACCAGGTGGTCGAAGCCGGCGTCGGCGAACGGCTGGGCTATCTCCAGGTGCCGGCTCACGTCCGGGCCGCAGGCGAATTGCTGGCGGGCCGCCTCGGCGGTGACGTTCGCGACGGCCGCCTCGAAGTTGACCGGATTGGGCAGCTCGGCCATGACCTTCCAGCCGAGCAGCGCGAAGCTGCTCTTCTCCATGATGGCCTGCACAGCGGCGTCCTCGTCCGGGGCCCAGGCCAGCGGGAGCTCGGCGTAGGCGGGGCCGCTGCCGCCGAGGCGCTGCCAGGTCTGGATCAGGTCGGCGTCGGGGTCGGTGGCGAAGAGCCCATTCCCCAGGTCCGCGGCGATCCTCGCGGATTCCGGGCCGCTGGCCGCCACCGCGATCACTGGCAGCTCGTCGGGCAGGTCGAAGACGCGAGCGTCCTCCAGCTGCAGGTACTTGCCCTCATAGGAGCGGTACCCGCCCTGCCAGAGCAGGCGGATGATCTCCAGCGCCTCGCGGAAACGCTCGTGGCGGACACGCTGGCCGGGGAAGCCGAGGCCTACCACGTGCTCGTTGAGCCGCTCCCCCGCGCCGACGCCGAGCGTGAACCGGCCGTCGGAGATGATGGCCAGGGTCGCGGCCGCCTGGGCGATGATGGCCGGGTGGTACCGGACCGACGGGCAGGTGACGCCGGTGACCAGCCCGATCCGCTCGGTCTTGGCCGCGATGGCGGACAGCAGGTTCCAGGTGAAGGCGCTGTGGCCCTGGGCCTCCAGCCACGGATGATAGTGATCGCTCATCTCGACGAAGTCGAAGCCGGCCTGTTCGGCCAGGACCGCCTGGCGGATGAGTTCCTTCGGCCCGAAGGCTTCGGTGGCAAGCTTGTAACCGAGTTGCATGGTGCTCTCCTCCCGTGGTGTGGCGGGCCGCCCGCTACCCGGGGCCGGTGAGCACAAACCGGCAGGCTTGAGCGGGTCCCCGCCGGGCAGGGTGAGGACCGGTATTCGCGGACCACGGGCGGAGTCATGACGATGGCGGGACGGCGGGTGCTGGGACTGGTCCTGGCGGGCGGGGAGGGCAAGCGGCTGGCGCCGCTCACGGCAGACCGGGCCAAGGCGGCGGTGCCGTTCGGCGGCCTGTACCGGATAGTGGACTTCGCGCTGTCCAACATGGTCAACGGGGGCATCCTGCGGATCTGCGTGCTGACCCAGTACAAGAGCCACAGCCTGGACCGGCACATCAGCACGACCTGGCGGCTGAACAGCCTGCTGGGCAACTACGTGGCGCCGGTCCCGGCGCAGCAGCGGGTGGGCCCGCGCTGGCAATCCGGCTCGGCGGACGCGATCTACCAGTCGCTGAACCTGATCTACAGCGAGCGGCCCGATCTGGTGGCGGTGTTCGGGGCGGATCACGTGTACCGGATGGACCCCACCCAGCTGATCGAGGCGCACCAGGACTGGGGCGCCGGGGTCACGGTGGCGGCCATCCCAGTGCCGCGGGCCTCGGCGCGGGACTTCGGCGTGGTGCAGGCCGCGCTGGACAGCCACCGCATCGAGGCGTTCATGGAGAAGCCCTTCGACCCGCCGGGGCTGCCCGGCCGCCCGGATGAGGCCTTCGCGTCCATGGGGCACTACATCTTCGACACCGGCGTGCTAGTCGAGGCGCTCCGCAAGGACGCCGCCGACGAGGGCAGCGGGCACAGCATCGGCGGCGACATCATCCCGAAGCTGGTCCGCGAGGGCGCGGCGCACGTCTACGACTTCATGGCGAACCAGGTGCCCGGCGCCGAGGACGGCGACCGTGGTTACTGGCGCGACGTGGGCACGATCGACTCCTACTTCGAGGCGCACATGGATCTGTGCGCGGTGCAGCCGACGTTCAACCTGTACAACGACCGGTGGCCGATCCTGACTCAGGTGCCGCCGCAACCGCCGGCCAAGTTCGTGCACTCCGACGGCGACCGGACCGGCCGGGCACTCGACAGCGTCATCAGCAACGGGGTGATCGTGTCCGGCGGCCTGGTTCGCGAGTCGGTTCTCTCACCGGGAGCCCGGGTGAACAGCTGGGCCCGGGTGGAGCGCTCGGTGGTGCTGCACAACACGCGGATCGGGCGGCACGCGGTAGTGCAGAACGCGATCCTGGACAAGAACGTGGTGGTTGAGGACGGCGCCACGGTCGGATTCGACCATGAGCACGACCGGGACCGCGGCTTCATGGTGTCGGCCGGCGGTGTCACCGTGGTGGGCAAGGGCCAGGTGATTAAGCGGTGAGCTGCGTTCCGGACACCTCGTCGCTACCTGGCAGCGCGGACCGGCTGCTGGCCACAGTGAGCAAGCTGACCGACGAGGATCTCGCCGCGGACTCGGCGCTGCCGGGCTGGACCCGTGCGCACGTGCTCACCCACATCGCGCAGGCCGCCGACTCGCGCACCGGGCTGCTGCTGGCCGCCCGGGCCGGGCGGGTTGGGCGGCAGTACGCCTCGGAGGAGGCCCGCGCCGCGGCGGTCGAGGCGGGGGCACGCCGCCCGCCGGAAATCGTGCGCGCCGACCTGCACCGCGCCGTCACCGAGTGCCTGGCCGCGATCCGGCACCATCCCGATGACCTGTGGGACGCACCCGGGGACTACCTGGCCGGGGGCCGCCGCCCGGTCCGCGGCGTCGTCCGCAGCCTGCGCCGGGAACTGGAATATCACCACGTAGACCTCGCAGCCGGCTACCGGCCCGCCGACTGGCCAGACGACTTCATCGGCGTGGAACTGGACCAGGTGACAGGACTGATGGACCGGCGCGAGCACGCGCCGCCTATGACGTTCCGGCCGCCCGCGGCAGTGGTACTCCGCACCAGTCCGCCCGTGGAGGTCAGCGGTCCGCCGGCCGAGCTATTGGCCTGGCTGTCGGGGCGCGGGGACGGCGCCAGGCTGGATGCGCGGGGCGGGCCGCTGCCGGAGTTGCCGGCGCTGGGATAGGGGGTGGATTTTCGGCGGGGCCGTCGACCGGGACGATCTGGCGGCGGTGGTGAACCGGGCGCTGGAACCAGCCCACCTGTCGTTGTGGGTGAGCCGGGGCGAGTAAGCAGCCCGTTCGGCCGTCATGATGGTGATATGGCCGAGGCTGGTTACGATCCGATGCGGCAGTTCTCCGAGCTGGCCGGGGACGTGCGGGACCCTTACCCGATGATGGCCGGGATCCGGGCGGGGAGCCCGGTGCTGGAGGTCAGCCTGGGCGGCGGGCGGTACCGGCACGACGAGAAGGCGCCACCCATCACGACGCTGTACAGCGTGACCAGCTATCAGCTGGCTCAGCAGGTGCTGACCGACAACGCGGCGTTCTCCTCGGCCGGGTACGCCACGATCATGCGGCCGGTGCTGGGGCGGACCATCCTGGAGATGGACCCGCCCGAGCACCAGCGGTACCGGGCCCTGGTGGCGCGGGTGTTCCGGGCCCGGATGCTGGAGCAATGGAGCGACGCGATCATCGGCGCATGCGTGAGCGAGCTGCTAGATCACTTTGCCGGCGACGGGCAGGCGGATCTGGTCCGGCAACTGACCTTCCCGTTCCCGGTGCGGGTCATCGCCCGGGTGCTCGGGCTGCCAGAGGCGGACTGGCCGCGGTTCCTGCGGCTGTCGACCGAGCTGATCGCGGTCATGCGGAACTACGACCGGGCCGTCGCGGCCAGCCGGGAGCTGCGCGGCTACTTCGCCGGGATCATCGCCGACCGGCGCCGCGATCCCCGGGACGACCTGGTCAGCCAGCTGATCGAGGCCGAGGTGGACGGGCGCCGGCTGAGCGACGAGGAGATCTTCCCGTTCCTGCTGCTGCTCCTGCCGGCCGGGGCGGAGACGACGTACCGGTCGTCGAGCAACCTGCTGTTCGGCCTGCTGTCGCATCCGGACCAGCTGGCGGCGGTGCGCGCCGACCGGAGCCTGCTGCCGCGGGCGATCGAGGAAGGACTGCGCTGGGAGACGCCGCTGATGACGGTGGTCCGGGTCGCGACGCAGGACATCTCGCTGGGCGGGGTGACGATCCCCGCGGGCGGGTTCGTGACGGTGTCGCTGGGGGCGGCGAACCGGGATCCGGGGCGATTTTCCTCGCCGGATTCGTTCGATCTGTTCCGGGAAGGGCGCTCGCATCTGTCGTTCGGGGACGGGGCGCACCGGTGCCTGGGGATGCACCTGGCCCGGCTCGAGACGTCAGTGCTGGTGAACGCGGTTCTCGACCGGCTGCCGGGGCTGCGGCTGGATGGTTCGGTGACCGATCAGCATGTTCACGGGATGATGTTCAGGTCGCCGCCGGAACTGCGGGTGCGGTTCGAGCCTGGGTGATTGTGGCGGCTGGCGGGTTCCGGCGGCTGGTGGCCGGTTTTTTGCGGCTGGTCAGATTTGGTACCACTGGTAGGTGGGCAGGCCGTATTTGGCGGCGATGGGGTTCCACTGGCGAAGGAAGACTTCCTTCTGCGAGGTGGCCTGGATGTCCGGGGCGCTGGCCGCCTTGAAGTGCGGGTCGGAGTGGTCGTTCTTCTTGCAGCCCCCGGATGCCTCGTCCTGGGCCCACTGGCCGTAGTCCTGGTCGGCGGTGATCGAGGCCCGCCAGGCGGTGGTCAGGCTCTGCAGCATGCCGGCGGGCAGCGCCGAGCGGCCGGGCATGCTGCTTAGCTGGGTGAGGAGCTGCTGCCGCGAGGTGACGGCGCTGGAGAAGGTCTGGGCATCATTATCCAGCTGCGGGCCGCACGCGTTGACGTCGTCGTACGCGGTGGCGATTGAGCTGCGGTCGTGGCCGCTCTGGGACAGCAGCCCAGCCAGGCGCGTGGCCGCCTGCTGCTCGCCACCCTGACCCGACGACGCCGAAGCGGAGCTGGCCGGGGCGGACGCGGTCTGGGTCGAGCTCGCGCCGGCGTCGGTGGAATGGGAGTGCCGCAGCAGGATGAACGCCACCGCGGCGGCCAGCACGGCGGCGACCACCACGGTCAGCAGCAGCAACAGCGCACGGCGGGAGCCAGGGC
>JBAPYC010000859.1:0-1821 GCA_049284535.1 Streptosporangiaceae bacterium | reverse complement strand
GTCCAAGCTAGGGGTGGCGTGGACCGTGCCGCTGACGATACCCACGGCCCGCACCGACGGCGCCTACGCCAGCACGCCGGTGATCGTCAACGGGGTGGTGTACGTCCAGGACCTCGAGTCCAACGTGATGGCGATCAGCCTGGCCACCGGCAAGGTCTTGTGGAGGCACGATTACAACGCACCCAACGGCGGCCCGGACGGCGTCAACGTGGCCGGCGGGGTCGTGTACTCGGCCACCAATAGCGCCGCGGTCGCGCTGGACGCCGCTACCGGGGCGCAGTTGTGGAGCCGGACGCTGACCGGCAACGATCACGAGGGCATCGCCATGGCGCCTGGCTACAACCACGGCACCGTGTACGTGTCCACCCTGCCGGCCAACGTGACGGGTCAGTACCTACCCGGCGGCGAGGGGATCTTGTGGGCGCTGAACGCCAAGACCGGCGTGCCGGAATGGTCCTGGAACCAGGTGCAGAACCTGTGGGGCAACCCGGGCGTCAACTCCGGCGGCGGGCTGTGGTATCCGCCGTCGTTCGACGCCCAGGGCAACATCTACATGGGCGTCGGCAACCCGGGCCCGCTGTTCGGCACCAAGAGCTACCCGCTGGGGAGCAGCCGGCCCGGCCCGGACCTGTACACCGACTCGGTGGTGAAGCTGAGCCCGGCCGGGAAGCTGCTGTGGTACTACCAGCTCACCCCGCATGACCTGTACGACTGGGACCTGCAGAACCCGCCGGTGCTCAGCACCGCGAACGGGCGGCCGGTGGTGATCGACGGCGGCAAGGCTGGCATCATCATCGAACTGGACGCGCAGACCGGCAAGCTGCTGTGGCAGCGCCCAGTGGGCGGCCACGACGGGCACGAGAACGACGGGCTGCTCACCGAGCACGCCACGCCCACCTCGCGGGACCCGCTGCCCGCGCAGTACTGCCTCGAGCCGAGCATTTACGGTGGCATCTTGACCCAGCTGGCCAGCAACGGCTCCACCACCTTCGCCGCCGTCAACGACCTCGCGCTGCCGGCCAAGCCGACTGGCTTCGGCGGGTCGGCGACCAGCGACATCCAGGCCGTCGAGAACGCCGTCGGCGAGATGGTCGCCGTCAGCCAGGACACGGGCACCGTCATCTGGGACACCCCGCTGCCGTCCTCACCGTACGGCGCCGCGGCGGTGACCAACGACGTGGTCTTCACCACCACATTCAAGGGCAGCCTGTACGCACTCGACGCGGCCACCGGCGCCATCTTGTTCAAGACGCCAATGTCCGCCGCGAGCAACGCGCCGGTCGCGGTCGACGGCGACTACGTCATCGCTGGCGCCGGTGTCACGCTGTCCACCACGCAGCGGGACATGATCATCGCCTACAAACTCGGGGCGACTGGCAAGCTCCCCGACACCGTGGGCTCGTAGCCACCCGCACTACGCGGCCCACCAATCTGGCGCCCGCTCGCCATGACCGCTGAGGAGGGAACCACCGCCGTTGTGTTCAGCTCGTTTAGATCTTTACCTAACGGCCTGTGGCTACCGGGCTCGGGCAGGTTGCCGGGCGCAGCCGGCCGCCTCATCGGTGATCCCCGGGAGCAGACCGACTGATAGTTGCTGAAAGATCCGGACTCTTAGCCCGGCTTCACGCGGACGGGATCGAACGCCGTGGGCGCGTCTGCAGTTTCATGGCTGCGGCGGCCGGGGGGCCGCCCGGCAGGTTCCCGGGCGGGCCGTCACCGTTGTGCCTTGGCAGCGAACCCCATGTAGGAGATGGCGGTACTGCTTACCTGCCCGACGTCCAGTCGCCGGCTGAGCTCCCCATAGGTAATCCGCCCCAGCCG
>JBAPYC010000858.1:0-2141 GCA_049284535.1 Streptosporangiaceae bacterium | reverse complement strand
GCGCCGGACAGAGCGATGTGGTCGAAGGCCGCGGTGGCCTGGGTCTGGGCGCCGACCGCAGTGCCGCCGCCAATAGATGTGCTGGTGATGCCGGACGAGCCGGGGGAAGCGGCGAACAGGCCGGCCTGGGCGACTGACGGAAACCCGGGCAGGTCGGCCGTGCCGACCTTGGTCCAGCGGGTGCCGTCGGCCGAATCGTAGCCGGTCACGGTGTTCCCGGACCGGGTCAGCCGCAGCCAGCGCGGGGCGGCCGCCGACACGGCGCCGGCCAGGCCCGGGGTGTCCCGGGTGAAGTCCCATTGCATCCGGATGCCGTGGCCGCCGGTGGCCATCATGGCAGCGTAGGCCGAACCAGGCCGCGTGCTGGCCTTGATCATGATCCCGGCTTTGGACCACGGCTGGGGCGCGGTCAGCGCGGTAAGCCGGGCCGTGATGCTGCCGTCCGGGCCGAGTGGCTGGCGGGCGAAGTAGAAGCTGTCGGTCACCCCCTCACCGCCAGGGCCCAGCGGGCTGGTGCAGGCCGGGCCGCCCACCGTGACCGCCCCGCCGGACTGCTGCTGGCCGCCGCATTCGCCGTGGCTGAGCAGGCCGAGCCCGGCGGTCAGCAGCGCGGCCATGATCAGGCCCACGACCCAACCACGGACGGTACGGAACTTAGTCCACTCGGCGCGCAGCACCGGCGTGATGGCCGCGGTCGTGCTCCCTGCCTTCATGCTCCCCGGCGTCATGCTCCCCGCCGTCATGACGCCAGCTCCGCGGCGCGGTACTCGACCGCGTCGGCGGTGAGTTTCAGGTACGCCTCTTCCAGTGACACCCGGTGCGCGCTCACCTCGGAGAACGGGATAGATCCCGCGGACAGCACGGACACCGCCCGTTCGGCTTCCAGACCGGAGATGGTGAGCACGCCGGGCCCGGTGGCACCGACGGTCACCACCGCCCCCGCGCTTCGCAGCGCGGCGGCGGCCCGGTCCGGCGCCGTGGTCCGCACCGTGACCTGGTCGCCGGAGGCGGCCGCGATCAGGTCGCGCACGCTGGTGTCGGCGATGACCCGGCCGCGGCCCACGATGACGAGGTGGTCGGCAGTGTCCTCCAGCTCGCTCATCAGGTGGCTGGAGACCAGCACGGCGCGACCCTGGCCTGCCAGCGACCGCAGGAACCCGCGCATCCACACGATTCCCTCCGGGTCCATGCCGTTGAACGGCTCGTCCAGGATCAGCACCGGCGGGTCGCCGAGCATGGCCGCGGCGATCCCCAGCCGCTGCCGCATGCCGAGAGAAAACCCGCCCGCCTTGCGCCGGGCGGCCTGACCCAGGCCGGCCTGGGCGATCACCTCGTCTACCCGGCCGGCGCCCAGGCGCTGGGAGTGCGCCAGCCACAGCAGATGATTACGGGCCGAGCGGCCCGGCTGGAGCGCGGCCGCGTCCAGCAGCGAGCCGACCCTGGTGAGCGGCCGGTCCAGCGACTGGTATGGCTGACCGCCGACGGTGGCCGTGCCCTCCTCCGCCGCGTCCAGGGCGAGGATGACCCGCATGGTGGTGGATTTGCCGGCGCCGTTCGGCCCCACGAAGCCGGTGACCTGGCCGGGCTGGACGGTGAAGCTCATCCCGTCCAGGGCCACGGTCCGGCCGAACGACTTACGCAGCCCGTCCACACAAATGGTTGCTTCCATAGGTGCGGTTCTACGCCCCGGGCGGTGACAGCGCGGTGTCAGCCGCTGGCACCGTGCTGTTACCCGCGGCGTGGCATGGTGGTGCCATGAAAGTGCTGGTCGTCGAAGATCACGAGGTCATGGCCAGGGCGATCGCGACCGGGCTGCGCCGGGAAGGCATGGCCGTGGACGTCGCCCTGGACGGCGACGACGCGCTCGGCCACCTGGCCGTCGCCCGCTACGACGTGGTGGTACTCGACCGCGACCTGCCCGGGGTGCACGGCGACGAGATCTGCCGCAGGCTGGCGGACGGCCGCTCCCCCAGCCGGATCCTCATGCTGACCGCGGCCAGCACCGTGGCCGCCCGGGTGGAGGGCCTGGGGCTGGGGGCGGACGACTACCTGCCCAAGCCGTTCGACTTCGCCGAGCTCACCGCGCGGATCCGGGCGCTAGGGCGCCGCAGCGCCGCGCCGCTGCCGCCCATCCTGTCCAG
>JBAPYC010000857.1:0-1960 GCA_049284535.1 Streptosporangiaceae bacterium | reverse complement strand
GCCCAGACCAGCCCACCGCGCGCCGGCGCGTACCGGCGCGTAATGTCGGTGCCCTCCGCTATGGTCCGGGCCATGCGACTGCTGCACACCTCCGACTGGCACCTGGGCCGCTCCCTGCACCGCGCGGACCTGCGGGCGGCGCAGTCCGCCTTCCTCGATCACCTGGTCGAGGTGGCCCGTACCGAGAAGGTGGACGCGGTCCTGGTCGCCGGGGACGTCTACGATCGCGCGGTCCCCCCGGTGGACGCGGTCGAGCTGTGCGAGGACGCCCTGCTCCGGCTGAACGCCACCGGCGCCCGGATCGTGCTGATCAGCGGCAACCACGACTCCGCGCGCAGGCTCGGGTTCGGCAGCGGGCTGCTCGACCAGGCGGGCGTGCACCTGCGCACCCGGCCCGGCGCGCTGGCCCGGCCGGTCATGCTCGACGACGGGCACGGGCCGGTGGCCGTGTACGGCATCCCGTACCTGGAACCCGACGCCGTCCGCGGCGAGCTACCCCCGCTGAGCGGCGCCGCCGCAGACCCAGAAGCAACTACAGACACACAAGCGGCTGAAGACACCGGGGACAACACGGCGGAGGCGCCGCGCGGGCACCGCGGCGTGCTCGGGCACGCGGTCCGGTGCATCTCGGCCGACGCCAGCCGCCGCCAGGTCCGCCGCCGTGTGGTCATGGCGCACGGCTGGGTGAGCGGCGGCATGGCCAGCGACTCCGAGCGCGACATCACGGTGGGCGGAGTCGGCCAGGTACCCGCGGAGCTGTTCGCGGAGTTCAGTTACGTCGCCCTGGGTCACCTGCACGGCCAGCAGAGCGTGGCCCCGAACATGCGCTACAGCGGATCCCCGTTGCCGTACTCGTTCTCCGAGGCCGCGCACCGCAAGGGCAGCTGGCTGGTCGAGCTGGACGCCGCCGGGATCGCCCGGGTGGAACAGGTGCCGGCCCCCGCGTACCGGCGGCTGAGCGTGCTCCGCGGCCGACTCGAGGACCTGCTGGGCTCGGCCGCCCATCGCGACAAAGAAGACGACTTCGTGTCCGTCACCCTCACCGACCCGCGCCGGCCCGAGGGGGCCATGGACGCGCTGCGCGCCCGGTTCCCGCACATCCTGGTGCTCGCGTTCGAGCCCGAGGGCGCCGCCCCGGACAGCCGCGGTTACCGGGCCCGCACCGCGGGCCGCGACGACGATGCCATCGCGGCCGAATTCGTCCGGCACGTCAGCGGCGGACCGCCGACCGAGAGCGAGAAACACCTGCTGGCCGAGGCCTTCGAAGCCGTCCGGCTAGCCGGGGCCGACGGCTGATGCGCCCGCACCGGCTGCGCCTGACCGCCTTCGGCGCTTTCGGCGGCACGGTCGAGGTCAGCTTCGACGAGCTGGCCTCCTCCGGGCTGTTCCTGCTGCACGGCGAGACGGGCGCGGGCAAGACCACGCTGCTCGACGCCCTCGGGTTCGCCCTGTACGGCCGGGTACCCGGCGAGCGGGGCAAGACCCGCAGGCTCCGCTCGGACCACGCCACGCCGGGCACGCCGACCGAGGTCGAGCTCGAGGCAACCCTGGGCGGGCGCCGGATGCGCATCACCCGCAAGCCCGAGCAGGAGCGCCCGAAGCTCCGCGGCACCGGCACCACCACCGAGCAGGCCAGGATCCTGCTCGAGGAGCACGACGGCACCGGCTGGCACGCCACCTCCACCCGGGCGGGCGAGGCCGACCAGGAGATCGCCGACCTGATGGGCATGTCCGCCGATCAGTTCTTCCAGGTCGTGCTCCTGCCCCAGGGCCAGTTCGCGCAGTTCTTGCACGCCGATGCGGCCGACCGGGCCAGGCTGCTGCAGCGGCTGTTCGGCACCGGCCGGTTCCGTGCGGCCGAGGAGTGGCTGGCCGAGCGGCGCAAGCAGGCGAACCAGCAGGTCAAGGACGCCGAGCTCGGGATCAGCGCGCAGCTGGCCCGGATTGCCCAGGCCGCGGG
>JBAPYC010000856.1:0-2066 GCA_049284535.1 Streptosporangiaceae bacterium | reverse complement strand
TCGTAGTAGTCCATGACCAGGCCGGGCTGGAAGAACTCGTTCGTGCCCGCGGCGCAGGTCGACGCGCTCTGGGTGTACTGGACGAACTCGTTCATCGCGCCGCCGTTGTAGGCCTCCTGCTCCGGCGTGTAGCCGTGGTTCTGGTCGCAGGTGAGCGCCTGGGAATGGGTCAGCCGCTCGGGGTTGTACTCGTTCGGGTTGGCCGTCAGCAGCGGGCCGGTCGGGCCGCTCTTGGTGATCTTTTTGTACAGGCCGTTTACCTTCGGCGTGCCCTTCTTGGCCGTGAAGGTGCTGCCGTCGGTGTTGGCCGCGTAGGGGTAGGTGCCGAAGTAGTGGTCGAACGACTCGTTCTCGTCGAACAGCACCACCACGTGCTTGATCGGCGTGGCCGTCTTCGGCGTGTAGGTCCAGCTGCTCGCCGCGCTGGTCTGGGGGACCGGCACCGAGTTCACGGTGTTCGGTGCCGCGTTCGCGCCGGACACCGTGGCCCCGACAGCGACGCCGGCACCGAGTACGGCGGCGGCGCCGATGGCCACGTAATACCGGACTTTCCTGCCTTTGCGACGTACCGTAGCTGGGCTCTCGCCCATGTCGCCTCCTGAGTCTTCTGGCTGAAGGTGGCGGTGAGCGCACACCCAGGCCCAAAACCTGGCATGCGGGATTGACACACATGCGCACGGAATCTGACCAGAAGGCAAACGAGCGGTCAAGAATCCATCACGCCTGCCCGGACTCGCCCAACCCCCGCCGGGCGTCCCCGGCTGAGCCAGCAGCGCCGGGCGTCCCCGGCTAAGCCAGCAGCGCCCGGCCCAGGTAATCGGTGCTGTCCTGCACGCCCGGCAGGGCCAGGAAGTAGCCGCCTCCGAACGGGCTGATGTAATCGACCAGCGGCTCATTGATGAGCCGGGTCTGCACCGCCTCAAACTGCCGCTTCACGTCCTGCTGGAAGCAAGTGAAGACCAGCCCGGTGTCCAGGTCGCCCACCTGATCGATCCCGCGGTCGTAGTTGTAGGCACGGCGCAGGATGCGGCTGGCGGTGGTCTGCGGGGTCCGCGGGTTGGCCAGCCTCATGTGCGCGGTGAGCGGGATCAGCTCGCCGGTCGGGTCCAGTGCAAAGTTCGGCGTGGCGTCGATGCTCTGCGAATCGAGCGGGTAGCCGGTGTCCCGGCGGCGGCCGATTATGTTCTCCTGCTCGGTGATGTCCACCCGGTCCCAGAACTCCACGAACATCCGGATCAGCCGAACCACGAAGTAGCTGCCGTTCTCGGTCCAGGCTGGCTCTCCGGCGGTCCCCGGCTGGATCCAGACCAGGCTGCTCATCTGCGCCCGGCTCGCCGTCGCCGGGTTGGAGATGCCGTCCATGAAGCCCATCATGTTGCGCGGCACGGTCCCGCTGGGCCGGGCCGGGCTGGTGAATCCATCGATGCGCCAGTTCACAGCCATGCCGCCCCGGGTATGCCGGGCGATGTCGCGCAGCGCGTGCACCACGGTGTCCGCGTTGCCCGCGCTGAGCTGGAGCACCAGGTCCCCGCCGCACTGGGCCGGGTCCAGGTTGTCGTTGGGGAACGTGCGCATCGCGGTGAGCTTGGCCGGCCGCTGGCTGGCCAGGCCGTACCGGTCGTCGAACAGCGTGGACCCCACCCCGGCCGTCACGGTCAGGCCGTCCGGCGTGACCTCCGGCCCGAGCACGCCCGAGTCGGACGGCGGCGCCCCGATGCCAACCGGCGGCGGCGTCCCGCCGGCGGTCAGGAACCGGGCCCGTTCGGTGATCGTGCGGAACAGGTCGGTGAGCTCGGCCCGGTTCGCGGCGGTGGCGGTGAACGAGATCACCGCGGTCTGGCGCTGCGGCTCGGGCAAGATGCCGGCCTGGTACCGGCCGTGGAAGGGCACCGCCGGCAGCAGGCCCGCGGCCGAGCTCTCCAGCGTGGCCTGGCTGCCAGAGGCCGGAGCCATAGCCCGCGAGTCGCGATAGCCGTAGCCCGCGGCCACGCCGGCCACCGCGCCGCTCACCCCCGCCCCAAGCCCGAAGAGAAACGCGCGCCGCCGCGGCGCCCTCTCCCCGGCTG
>JBAPYC010000855.1:0-5044 GCA_049284535.1 Streptosporangiaceae bacterium | reverse complement strand
CAGGTGCTCCGGTACAGCGCGTGACCCTTGAACTGGAGACCTTCGGGTGATCACACAGGGTGGTGTGGCGTAGATCACGCTAAATCGGCTTAACGCAAGGCCATTGGGTCCACTGCCCGACGAGTTCCCGGCGCTCCCGCGCTCGCCTTTGGTGACCGGGCCTACACCTACGCCGAACTGGACGCGGCGGTCGACCAGACCGCGAATGCTCTGGCCGGGCTCGGTCTGCGCCAAGGCGACCGGTTCGCCCTGATGGCGGCGAACTCGGACCGTTTCGTCGTGGCCTTCTACGCGGCGCTACGGCTCGGGGCGATCGTGGTGCCGGTCAACCCGGCGTCCGCGCCGCCAGAGATCGCGTATCTGCTGCAGGATTCCGGATCCGCGGTGTTCGCGTTCGACCCGGCGGCGGCGGCCGTGGTGACCGCGGCGTTCGAGGCGGGGCGCCCCGCGGCGGCGAGACAGGTCGTCACGCTGGGCGCGGCCGAGGGGTTCGCCGACCTGACCGAACTGGCCGCGGCCGCGCCGGACCTGGAAGTGACCGACACCGTTACCGAGGCGGATGACGCGCTGATCCTCTACACCTCGGGCACCACCGGGCGGCCCAAGGGCGCGCTGTTCGACCACCACCGGGTGATGTGGGCCGGGTTCATCTTCGTGGCCGCCTGCGGCATGCGGGCCGGCGACAGATTCCTGCACGTCGCGCCGCTCTACCACGCCGCCGAGCTCAACATCATGCTCATTCCCGGCACCATGATCGGGGCCAAGCACGTGATCCTGCCCCGCTTCGATCCGGCCACCGTACTTGGCACGCTGGAGTCCGAACGGATCACCATGTTTTTCGGCGTGCCCACGATGTACCAGTTCCTGCTGCGCCTGCCCGACCTCGCCGACCGCGACCTGGCCTCCTGGCGGACCGGGCTGTTCGGCGCCGCTCCCATGCCTGCGACCGCGGTCGAACAGCTCGTCACTGCCTTGCCGCAGGTCAGCTTCATCCAGCTGTGCGGGCAGACCGAGGCCGGCCCGGGCGGCGTGTACTGCGACGTCGAGCAGGTCAAAGCCCGTCCCGACGCCAGCGGCCGGCAGGCGCTGCCGTTCACCGAGGCCCGCGTGACCGACCCAGGCGGTTATGACGTCGGCCCGGGCGGCGTCGGCGAACTGCTGCTGCGCGGCGAGTCGCTCATGAAGGGCTACTGGAATAAGCCCGCCGAGACGGCCGAGGCGCTCAGGGACGGCTGGCTGCACACCGGGGACCTGGCCCGCGTCGACGCAGACGGCTACCTGACCCTGGTCGACCGGCTCAAGGACATGATCATCACCGGCGGCCGCAACGTCTACTCGGTCGAAGTCGAGGGAGCCCTGGCCGCGCACCCCGACGTCGCCGACGTCGCGGTGGTCGGCCGCCCGCACCCCGACTACGGCGAGAGCATCGTCGCGGTGATCACCCCACGCGACGGCGCGAGCATCACGGTGGACGACGTCCGGGTGTTCTTGCGCGACCGCCTCTCCGGGTACAAGATCCCGCACGACGTCATCATGGGCGCCATCCCGCGCAATCCGTCCGGCAAGATCCTCAAGCACAAGCTGCGGGCAGCAGTAGGCCAGCAGCCAGTTACGGCGAACTGACTAGCCACTCACCGCGGCCAGAGGATGATGCGAAGGCTGTCGCGACCGGCGTGAATGGCGGGGCTTGGTTTGAGCGTGAGCCGTGCTCGTTTTCAAATGAGTGTGGCGTTCTGCGGAATAGATTCCGCAGAGATCCGCATTCATCGAATTCCTGGAAATGAAGATGCCGGGGATTGCCGTGGTTGCGGCAACGATGACACTCTTTTCTGCAGAGTGCCGCTTTCATCGAATCCGGCCGGGCGGGTCAGCAGACGACGACCCGACTTCTATCAGGCTAGTGCGTGCCGGCCCGGCGTTGTTGATCTTGGTCTGGGCTGTCCGGAGTAGACAGGGGACGTCGCCGACGGCGCGGGGTTGTAACCGGGCTGGGCGATGGGGGCGTCTTGGTCGGCCTGCCTATTGGGATAGCGCGTCGATCATGGCGACTCTCTCGGTGAGGCCGCGCCGCTGATTGACCGCCCGCTGCAGGTCAAGCGGTGGCACTCGAATCATCCAGTCCTCGAAGGTGACAGTCTCCAGCCTGGCCGCCGCCGCCGGGCCGAAGTCGGCTGGCAACGGATCATCGACCCAGGGCTTCGGGCCGCCGATCCACTCGATCCTGGCTCCGTAGAACGCGCGACCCCACCACTCGCTGATCGACTCGCTCGCGGCCGGGGCTACCGGTTCGACCAGTGCGTCGCTGAACACGCCGCCAAGCGCGACCGCGTCGCTGACCCCGCAGACCAGGTCGATGTCGCCGGGCTCGATCGGCGCGCCGCGCACGGCCAGGGCCGCGCTCCCGGTGAGCCACCAGTCGACCGGCTTAGCGTCAGTGCGGCGGCAAAGCTCGCGCAGCGCGTCGCGCCACGGCACCCGGTCACCTCCGGTGAACTGGCGCAACATCAGCTCTAGGTACTTCGCGAAGTTGTCCATGGCCCGGTCAAGATGCGGCGTGCCGGCCGGGTACGTGCGACGCCATTCGTCGCCATGCCGTTCGTAATCCATAAAAAACTGGTCCATCGGCGGCTCCTGGCCTGCGCCGGATACGGCGACCCAGGCCGTCCCGCCACCTAGTCGTCACGGTACTCATGCAATGAGCATCACACGGAGTACCGACATGGCGGTGCTGTGATCGCTCTTATGTCGTGGTTGTGCCATCCACCACCTAAGAGGCTGCTGGATCGCTGGTCAGGGCGGCGGCGATGCGCTCGACCATCTCGGTCAGGACGGGCTGCGGGGTGGCGAAGTTGAACCGGAAGGAACCGGCTCCGCCGTCACCGAATGCGGGGCCGTCGATCACGCTGACGCGGGCGCGGCTGGTGACCAGCTCGCCGGGTGAGCCGGGCAGATCCATGGCAGTGCAGTCGAGCCAGGCCAGGTAGGTGCCGTCGGGCGGGCGGTACCGCACCTGAGGCAAGTGGCGACGGAGCAGGTCGGCTAGCAGGAGGCGGTTCTCCTCGAGGTAGCCGATAACCTCGTTCAGCCAGGCCTCGCCATGACGGAAGGCGGCGATGTTAGCCACCACGCCGGGATTGCTCGCGCCGTGCGCGGCGAAGAAGCCCATCTCCTCCCAGCGCTGCCGGTCGCGGTCGTTGCTGAGGATGACCTGAGCGCACTTGAGCCCGGGCAGGTTCCATCCCTTCGAGGCGGACGTCGCGGTCAGGGTGTGCGACGCGGCCAGGTCCGACGTGGACGCGTACGGGATGTGGCGCCGCCCCGGGTAGACCAGCGGTCCGTGGATCTCGTCGGCGAAGACCCGCCCGCCGTGCCTGTCCACCACCGCGGTGAGCTCGGCCATCTCCGGGCGGGTGAAGACCCGGCCGAGCGGGTTGTACGGGTTGCAGAAAATGATCATGTGACCGCCGGCCCGGAAGGCGTCCTCGATCGCATCCAGGTCGAGGGTGAAAAAGCCGTCCAGGTTCCGCATCCTGACCTGGATAATCTCCCGGCCGAGGAAGCCCGGGACGGCCAGGAACGGCATGTAGGCCGGAGTGGGCAAGATGACCGGCGAGCCCGGCCGGGAAAAGTGCGTGATGGCGATCTCGAGGCCCTTGATCACGTCGGGGACGTGGTGCACCAGCGCGGGATCGATGTCCCAGCCGTAGCGGCGCCTGACGAAGTCCGCGCAGGCCACGGCCAGCTCATCGGCCAGATATGGCGGCAGGTAGCCAAAGTTGGCGTCAGCGGACAGCCCGGCGATCGCGTCCAGGATGGCCGGCGCGGCACCGAAGTCCATCTCCGCCACGGCCGCGCCGAACCCGCCGGGACCGGGCGCGGTCCACTTGAAGCTGCCGCGGGCGCGCAGCGCCGCCGCGGTGGTGGCGTCGATTGCCTGCCGCAATGTTCCTGACACCAGGTCATCCTCCCCTGCTCCTGTCTCCGGCAGGTAACACGACCGGCCGATCCGGCCTTGACGACTATTCGTATACCGAAATAGCGTGACCCCACCGTCAGCGCTGCCGCGGTCCCTTCCCCTGCCGAGGGCGAGATGATGCCATGGCCGAGCTACTCACGGCGCCCCGTGTCATGACCGGCGATCGGACCGTACCCGACGGCGCGGTCGTCATCGCCGAGCATGCGGTCGCCTGGGCCGGCCCGGCTGCATCCCTGCCGGCCGCGTACACGGAGCTGCCGCGGACGGACTATCCCGATTCGACGATCATGCCCGGGCTGATCGACAGCCACGTTCATCTCGGTTTCGACGGCGGCCCGGCGCCGGCTGCGCGGATGCGGGCCGAGACCGACGAACAGCAGCTCATCTTGATGCTGCGCAGCGCGCGGGAGTTGCTGGGGGTAGGCGTGACCACCGCCCGCGACCTCGGCGGCCGGCGCTATCTGAGCGTGGCGGTCCGGGACGCCATCGCCTCGGGGCTGGCCCGCGGACCGCGAATGCTGGTGGCGGCGAGCCCGGTCACGGTCACCGGGGGGCACTGCTGGTTCATGGGCGGCGAGGCCGACGGCCCAGACGACCTGCGGCGCCAGGTCCGCACGCACCATAAGCACGGCGCCGATCTGATCAAGGTCATGTCGACCGGGGGTTTCATGACCACCGGTTCGGCCCCCTGGTATGCCCAGTTCACCGCGGCCGAGCTGACCGTGATCGTGGAGGAGGCACGGCGGGTCGGCAAGCCGGTGGCCGCGCACGCCCACGGCCTCGAGGGCATCCGCCGGGCGGTCGAGGCCGGAGTCAGCACGCTCGAGCACTGCTCGTTCGTCACCGAGACCAACGAGCGGCGGTTCGACGAAGCGCTCGCGGCCCGGATCGCGGAACAGGGCATCGTCGTCTGCCCGACGATCAACGTGAACGCCCCGTATGTAGCGGAGCTGACCGGGATCACCGTCGGCGAGCACCTGATGGCCATGCACGATATGGGAGTGCCGATCATCGCGGGAACCGACGCCGGCGTCGACAACACCCCGCACCACCAGTACGCCGGCGGCC
>JBAPYC010000854.1:0-18359 GCA_049284535.1 Streptosporangiaceae bacterium | reverse complement strand
CCCACTGGAGCACATCGACGAGTACTGGACCAACGGCCACCGCTGGCCAGATTCCCGCGCCGCCTGACCATGCCCGGTGCGGCCGGACTGCTCCCTGAACGTGCTCGTCAGGAGCCTGCCACCCGTCCTCCAGGTGCCTGATCTCAGCCCGGCCGGCCTTCCCGGCTCGATCAGGTACGTCCGGGAGGCAGCGGCCGGGGACCCGGACGGCTGGCAGGCCGTCGTCGACGCGCTGCGGCCGCACATTCCGGGTTGTGGCAGGGGCTGTCGCTGCCGGATAAGCGCCTGTTCCTGCGCCATGTTGCCCGGTACTGGGAAGTGCACCGCCACCGCGTGCCGCCCGCGACCGCCCGGAAGATCGACCAGCTCCGGTCCGCCGGCCGGCTCTCGGTGCAACGCGGCCGCATCATGGAGGTCGCCGAGAAGCCGGCCGGCCTGTGCGCCCGGATCGAGCACGACGGTCAGGTGACCGAGGTGGCGGCTGGCTGGCTGATCAACGCCACCGGGCCCGCGGCGGACATCACCAGCACCACGGACCGGCTGCTGCGGGACCTGCTCGATAGCGGCCTGGCCAGGCCAGACCCGCTCCGGCTCGGCATCGAGGTTGACGCCAGCGGAGCCTTGCTGAGTGCGTCCGGCACGCCGAGCGACAGCATTTTCGCGCTCGGCCCGCCGCTGCGGGGGCAGCTGTACGAGACCACCGCTGTTCCGGAGATCCGCGACCAGGCCGCCGCGCTCGCCGGCCCACTGCTCGCTGCCCCCCGCGGCGAGGTGACCGTCGCGCTGCCGGAGCCACCATCCGCCTGCCTCATCCAGCTTCGGTAGCAGCCAGATCCGCGGTCGGACCCCAGCCCAGATCGCAGCCGGACGTTCGGGCTCGTTCCCGCGCCTTGTCGCACCTCCAGCTCGTGCAGACACCGGCCGGAGGATGAACTGGGCGGCCGGCGGGCGCCCAGTTTCCGGCCGGGGGTGGTGTCTGCATCAGTAGTAGCGGAGAACGCGAACCGAAGGAGAACTCACATGGGAAAGATCGTCATCAGCGAGAACGTCTCGCTCGACGGGCTCGGGGCCGGGGAGCGCCTCTTGGACTGGGTCGGCCAGATCCAGGGCGAGGCGGCCAAGGTCTTGCTCGACGAGGCGCTGGGCACCGAGGCCCTGCTGCTGGGCCGGCGCAGCTATGACTTCTTCGCGGCGCGGTGGCCATCCCGGAGCGGGGAGTATGCGGACAGGCTGAACAGCATGCCCAAGTACATCGTGTCCTCGACCCTGGAACATCCCGCCTGGAGCAACACGACCGTCCTGGCGGGCGACATGGTGCACGAGGTCTCCAAGCTGAGGCAGGAGCTGGCTGGGGACATCGTCGTCTACGGCAGCATCCAGCTCGTGCATGCGCTGATCGAGCATGACCTCGTCGACGAGCTGCGGCTGATGATCTACCCAGTCGTCCTCGGGGCAGGCGGGCGCCTCTTCGGCGAGACCAGCGACAGCAAACCCATGCGCCTCGTCCACGTCCAGGCCGTCGGTGACGGCCTCGCCCTCCTCACCTACCAGCGCGCCCAAGACGCCTAGCGGCGAAGCGAGCCGCCCTGCACAAACATTAGCGTGCGGCCTGACGGGCCTGCCCGGGGCTCAGGAACGCGCTCGATCGCCGAGCACCACCCCGGCGCCGGAGCCGCAGGGCAGACCCGATGACATGTGCGATCACATGGCGCGTCGCCTGATCGCCGCCTCGAGCTTGTCGAGCTCGTTGCCGCGATGGGCGCGGTGCTGCTGCGTCCAGGTTTCGTCGTGGAGGGGCTCGACCGACATGACCACGTTCGTGCGGTCACCGGCGGCCTCGATGTCGATGGTCGTCAGGTTCTCATATGCCTCGTGGTCGGGCACGAAGTCGATCAGTGACCGGTAGGCGAGGCGGGTCGGCGGTGCGACCTCGGTGAACGTCTTACGCACCTCGATCGAGAGCGGATTGCCGGTGTCCCGCATGAACGCGACCTGTTCCGGCGCGGTCGCGGTCATCGTGTACCGCAGCTGCCCGCCGGGCCGGAGGTCGAGCTCGTTCACCCGGGTTTCGAAACCGTCAGGGGCAAACCAGTCCCCGAGGCCGGCGGCGGTGGTCCACAGCTCCCAGATGAGCTTCGCCGGAGCGTTGTAAGTGCGCTCGAGCCTCGCGGCGTGCGGGCTGGGCGTGGGTTCGGTGGTCATCGGTCCTCCTGGGTTGGGTGGGTCGGGTCGGCGTAAGAAGGTGTTCAGTCCCAGCGGCTGATTTCGCCGGCAGGGTAGGCGGCGAACGCGTCGCTTTCGGCGCCGGTCTTGAGGCTGGTGAGATAGGCGCCCCAGTTGGTGCTGCACCCGCTCATGAATTCGCTGGCCTGCTGCCAGCCAGCGTGGGTGAACAGAAGTGTGGTGCGGCCGTGGCCACTGGGTCGCAGGGTGAAGGTGATCCGGGTGTCGATCCAGGCGTCGGGTCCGTCGGTGACCCGCCACACCACGTAGTCCGGGGTGTCGGTCAGGACCTGCATGACGGCGGCGGGCTGGTCAGCGTCGCCGAAGTAAACACTGAACCTGGAGCCGATGGTGTGTTCGCCGGTAAGCGGCCGCCCGGTCCACCAGCGGGCGATGCCGTCGGTACTGGCGATGAGGTCGTGTGCCCGCTGCGGCGGGGCGTCGATGCTGATGCGGTGCAGGATGTCGGGCATTGCGGTTCCCTACGTTCAGGCGGCGACGAGGACGTCGGCCGGGTCGGTGTGAGCGGTTGCTTCCCGCCTCCTCGGGCGGATCTGCAGCAGTGACGAACGGCCGGGCGCCGGACGGACACCACTGGCACGGGAAATCTCCTCGGTGGTTGCTGTCCGTCCACGGCGACGCCGTTCGTCTGATACTTGAAAGCGGCATCGGCCTACGACTGGAGGACCCATGCAGTACGCGTTGCTGACCTACGCCCCGCCCGAGGACACGGACCGGGCGGCACGCCAGATTCCGGGTAGCCTGGCCGCCCTGCTCAACCGGCCGGACGTCACCGGCTGGGCCCGCCTGCACGCTGCCGGGTCGGCGACGACGCTGCGCAACGACGACGGGCGGATGCTGCTGACCGACGGACCGTTCATCGACAGCAAGGAGTACCTCGCCGGCCTGTTCCTGATCGAGGCCGACAACCTCGACGGGGCACTCGCTACCGCCGGGGAACTGCTCCAGGAGACCAGGCCCGGTGTCGCGATCGAGGTGCGGCCCATCCTTGACGGACGCATCCGTGGCGCTTGAGGCCGTCTTCCGCGACCAGTGGGGCCGCGTGCTGGCCACCCTGGTCGGCATCCTCGGCGACATCGAACTGGCCGAAGACGCGGCCGCCGAGGCGTTCGCCATCGCCGCCGAACGCTGGCCGCGCGACGGCGAACCAGCCAACCCCACCGGCTGGCTGATCACGACCGCGCGCCACCGCGCCATCGATCAGCTGCGCCGCCAGAAGGTCCTGGCCGCGAAGACGAAACTGCTCACCCGCGATCTCGAGGCCGGGCCACAGATACCGGAGGCCCTCATGGACGACGCCGCCACCATCCCGGACGAGCGGCTGGAGCTGATCTTCACCTGCTGTCACCCGGCGCTCGCCATCGAGGCCCAGGTGGCGCTCACCCTGCGCACCCTCGGCGGCCTGTCCACCGACGAGATCGCGCTAGCGTTCCTCATCCCGTTCGAGACCATGAGCAGGCGACTGGCCAGGGCCAAGCACAAGATCCGCGACGCTGGCATCCCGTTCGCCGTACCGCCCAATCACCAGCTGCCCGACCGGCTGGCGGCCGTCCTCACCGTGGTCTACCTGATCTTCAACCAGGGCTGGGGTGGTGGCAGCGTCGACCTCGCCGCGGAAGCGACTCACCTCGGCCGGGCACTGGCCGACCTCATGCCAGACGAGCCGGAAGTGCTCGCGCTGCTGGCGCTGATGCTGATGCACGACGCCCGCAAAGCGGCCCGCCTGCGCGACGGGCAGGTGGTCCCCCTCGACGACCAGGACCGTACCCTGTGGGACACGCGGCAGATCGACGAGGGCCGGGCGCTGCTGCAGCGGGCGATGACACGACGGCGTACCGGACCCTACCTGGTCCAGGCGGCCATCGCGGACCTGCACCTGTACCAGCCCCGCGACTGGCGGCAGATCGCCGCCCTGTACGGAACGCTCGCCCGGCAGACCGGCTCCCCGGTCGTCGAGATGAACCGGGCCATCGCCGTGGCCGAGATCGACGGGCCCGACGCCGGCCTGGCCATCCTCGACCGCCTCGATCTCGACCAGTACCGGTACTTCCACTCCACGCGCGCCGACCTCCTGCGTCGCGCCGGCCGGCACCGCGAGGCCCACCACGCGTACCGCCGCGCGCTCGACCTCGCGCAGACCGAGCCCGAACAGCGCTTCCTTCAAGACCGGCTGGCCGAGACAGCACCCTCCGTTCCGAGCCAGCCCGGCTGCGCCAGCTGGCGCAGCCCGTAGCGGCGGTAGCCGGTGCGATCATCGACCTCGACCGGCACGAGCAGGCCGAGCTGGTGGTAGTGCCGCAACGTCTCAACCGTCAGCCCCGGCAGCTGCGCGAACGCGCCGACACCGACCAACTCGCCTGAGTCCACACCGGCAGTATCCAACCCTCGGCCGGTCATTTGACGATGCGGATCTCGCAGCGGGTCGTGGGTGCGACGGTAATGCGCTCGTCGCCGGTGAGCAAGGTCGCTCCGGTCATCTCGGCCAGGGCTACATAAGCGGCGTCGTAGGGGGTGAGGTTCTCGCGTAGTTCCCAGATCCGTGGCAGGAGCGACGAGGTGTGCCACCGTTCGACGGGCAGGATGATCAGGTCGGCGATCAGCTCGCCCGCCGCGGTGCGGTCATACTTCCCGCCGCGTACCAGTCCGCGCAGCGCGCTGATGACCTCGACGTCGAAGATCGAGGGGGCCTGGAAGACCGCGTCATTGGCGGCGAGCAGGTCGGCGGCGCCAGATCCGGGTTCAGTCAGTGCGGTGACCGCGACGCTGGCGTCGAGGACGTACACGCTCACGTCTCGTGCCGGTCCCGTTCGGCGCGCACCGCGGCAACGGCGTCGGACATAGTGACGGTGGAGCCGGTGGCCCTGGCACGGGCCTGGTTCCGTGCGACGATCTCGGCCATGCTTGGGCGCTCGGAGAGCTTCGTCAGCTCGCCGAGCAGGTAGGACTGCAGGGACTTGCCGGCGAGGGCGGCCTTACGGGCGAGTTCGTCACGCACGTCCTCAGGGACGTCGCGGACCTGAATCAACGGCATGCATTCATTATGCATAACGTATAGATTGTTGTCGAGCCAGAGCGATCGCTTCGGCTAAGGGCGACGGTGGCAGCCGGCTCGCCGCGAGCCGAATGCCCGTCGGTCCGGCGGCCAGGCGCGCGTTTCCGCCGTGAGCATATGGATGGCCGTTGTGCCGGCCAGCATCATGCAGGCGGCCGCCTGCCAGGAGAGCCCGCGTGGTCTGGGCACGATCGCTGACGCGGGCACCGTGATCGAGTCGGCGTACCCACCGAGAATGCGATAGGCGATGATCTCGTCCCCGACCGTGATGGGGCCAGCGGGCCCTACCGCATCGTCACCGATCGCGGTAACGACACCGGAGGCCTCGACACCGAGGCGCATCGGCAGTTGCGACTCGCCGTGGCCCTTCTCCTGGCCGGCGTAGGACTTGATGTCGACCGGATTCACGCCGGCAGCACGGACCGCGACGCAGATTTCGCCGCGGCCAGGCGAGGGCAGGGCAACGTGCTGCACCTCGAGCACATCTGGGCCGCCGAATGCCGTAGCGACAATGACGGTAGCCATAAAATTCTCCCTTCAGGGCGGCGGTTTAGCTTCTTCCCGGCCTGGTTCAGTCCTCTCCATCTGCGTCGCCACGGCGGGTTTCGTGAAGGTCGGCCAGCGCCAGCCGGGTCCAGTTCCTGAACTCGATCGCGAAGTGATGCAGGTGCCGGGCGGCCAGTCCGGCAGGCCCTGCGGCGGGCAGGAAGGTCGTGAGGAGCAGCTCCATGCCGTCGGGGGTATCTCGGGATTGACGCATGCTGTAGCCGACGGTTGCGTTGTCCATCAGGATCGCCATGCCGTACCGGACCGGATAGCCAGGGTCCCAGGCGATCGGGAAGTCGCCGTCTTCGGGCAGAGCGTGATAGCGGATGTGCCATGGCAGCTCGGTCTCCCCGATGTTCTCGACGACCTCGATGTCATCGGGCACGCGGTGGTTCACGAAGTGCTCGGGGTGCCCGGCCCGCAACACTGGCTGGCGGTCGTGCATGACCGTCTCGGCGTACCAGTCCTGGAAGGCTTGTGCCTTCAGGCCCTCGATCACGAGCTCCAAGGTCCCGGTCTGCCATTCCCCGGCAGAGGCGGCCACCCAGCCGTGGACCTCGGACGCCGTGCGGTCGAGATCGTCAGCCAGCAACGGGAGCATCGAGTCGGTGCCCAGCTTTGCGGTGAGATAGGCGAGAGCGTGGCGCGCCCTGATGAGCTCGGCGTCGCGGACGTCGGTGTTGCTGAGGCGCCGGCCGTCGACGAGGGTCGCGTGCGCGCCGAAGTCACGGTCGCCGGCTGCGTTCACGTCGGGTCTCCAGCACCAGGGTCGCCGCCGAAGAAGGTGAGAAGCTCGTCAGTAACCCGTTCGGGCTGTTCCTCGGCGAGGTAGTGGCCGCAGTCATCGATCATGACGCTTCGGAGGTCCTCGGCGAGCGGACGGACCTGACCGGCAAGCGCAGCCCCGAAACTCGCGGTGCCGCCAATGGTAAGAACCGGCATCGCCAGTTTCGTTCTGGCATGTTCGCGGTTGTGTTCGGCGTCGATCGTGTGGGCGCGGAAGTACTCGATGCCGGCGTGCAGTGCGCCGGGCGCGGCGAGCCGCCGGGCGTACTCGTCGAGGGCGGCCTCGCCCGGACCGGTGGGGTCGTAGGCCTGCTGGCGCATGAAGTGAGACACGAACATCTTCTCCCGGCCAGTGATCAGGGCCTCGGCGAGCCCGTTGGGCGCTTCGAACAGCGGAAGGTGGTACATCCGCGGATACCTGGCCGCGTCGTAGAGCTCCTCGAGCCCGAGGCCCGGCAGCGCTGCTTCCATCAGCACCAGACGCCGGACGCCAGTCGGGTAAGTGGCGGCGTAGGCGTAGCCGACCATCATCCCGACGTCGTGACTGACCAGATGGAACGGGCCCAGGGCCAGGTGACCGGCTAGGGCGTGCAGGTCCGCAGCGACGGTCTGCTTGTCATACCCGCCGCTGGGACGGTCGGTGTCACCACACCCGCGCAGGTCGGGCGCGATCACGTGGTACCGCTCGGCCAGTGCCGGGATGACCTTGCGCCAGGCGTGCGACGTCTCGGGGAAACCGTGCAGCAACACCACCGGCTCACCGGATCCGGCTTCGAGGTAGTGATGGCGCATCCCGTCAACGAGCACCCGGTGATGGGTTACCACCGGAGCTTCGTCCGGTGGGGAGGCGGTGGAAGCCGACGGGCTGTCCGCGGGCCGGCCGAGACCGGAATTGGGGTTCATGTCGTCTCCTTTACGCGTTGGTGGCGCCTGGCGTGCTGCCTGCCTGTGCGCGCCCAGGTGGCGCCGGGGGGTCAGGGCCAGTCCGCGCTGGGTGTCACGGTCCGCTGGCCGGCTGCTGAAGTGTGGAGGTCGTCAATGAGATGTGACAGGCGCACTGCATCGTCGAAGTTGGGCGCGGTCGAGGTGCCGTGCCTGATGTCGTCGCGAAGCGCGGTGTACACACCGGCCACGTTCACCGCTGAGTCGGGGAGCCCTGCGCTCTCGCCACCGTCGGCACCGATGCGCTGACCGTTCAGCGCGAGGCTGAGCAATCCGGACTGGAACCCGCGTGGCGCGCCCCCCGACCTTCAGGGTCTCACTCATGATCGGCCCAGCCTTCCGTTTGTCGAACGGTTCGTTCACTATATCTCCGGGTCATACATTTGCAAACGATTCGTTCGCTAATATCGTGGGCATGGACCCCACCGCCCGCCGGCCCCGCGGCCGACCCGTCAGCGTCCAGTCCCGGCAGGCGGTGCTGTCTGCCGCCGCCCAGCTGCTCGACGAGCGAGGGTTCCACGGCTTCACCGTCGACGAGGTCGCGCGACGGTCCGGAGTGAGCAAGGCAACGATCTACAAGCACTGGACAAGCGGGTTCGACATCGCGGTCAACGCCTACGGCGAGAACGTCACCGACGCCGTACCGGTCACCGACACCGGCGATGTCATCCACGACCTCACCAGCCAGATCCGGCGCCTCGCCGAGTTCTACGCGAGTCCCCGCGGCCGCGTCGTCGCGCAACTCCTTGCGGCAGGCACCGGCCAGGCCGATGGCCCGGAACTCCTGCGCGAGAAATTCTTCGCCAGACGGCGGGACGCCACACGCGCGCTGATCGAACACGGGAAGGCCAGCGGGCAGCTCCGTTCGGACCTGGATCCCGACCTCGTCATCGACATGCTCTTCGGGGCGGTCGTCTTCCGGCTCTTCAACGGCATCGAACCCCTCGATGCCGACACCGCCACCGCCCTGGCCGACATGGCCCTCCGCGCCATCGCGGCCGAAGCCGGAAGTGAAGTGGCTCCAGCGCGAAAGCGTTCCAAGGGCCGCGGCTAGATCATCAAGGCGGGTAAATGACGCGGCCGAACGGGCGGGCTTATCAGCTCTCCAGCCGCAGCCAGCGCGGGCAGGACAGCGGCCGGTACCGGACGGCGAGTGCAGCCAGCAGCATCACGTCGCGGAGCGATGCCGAAAGACCAGCACGTCATGCCCTGGCGAATCGAAGACGAGCTCTAGGCACTCGGAGCCACCCGGATCTGACCCTCGCCCGGCACCGGGTCAGCGACGTGCTTCAGCCGCAGTTGCTCCGGTCCGCCGAACTCGCGCACCACAACGGCATTCAACCCCCAGCTTCCCTTCTGGCCAGCCTGGTGCCGCTGGTCTACGGCGCGGCGGTTGGCTGCTCTTCCAGTTGCTCGGGCTCCGGGAGTGATTGCCGGTACAGCTTGCTCGGCCACCACACCCAGCGCCCCAGGTCCAGGTTGAGCGCGGTGACCAGCACGGACCGGACGATGAGGGTGTCGAGCAGGACCCCGAACGCTACCGCGAAGCCCAGCTCGGCCAGGAACGTGACCGGCAGCGTGCTCAGCGCGGCGAAGGTGCCGGCCAGCACCGCTCCCGCCGAGGTGATGACCCCGCCGGTCGCGGCCAGCCCGGTCAGGGCGCCGTGCCGCGGTCCGTGCTTTCCCGCCTCCTCCCGCACCCGGGTCATCAGGAAGATGTTGTAGTCGATGCCCAGGGCGACCAGGAAGACGAACACGAACAGCGGGAATGAGTTGTCGGCATTGCCGTAGCCGAACACGTGGTTGAAGAACAGCGAGCTCACGCCCAGCGCCGCGGAGAACGACAGGACCACGGTGGCGATCAGCATGATCGGCGCGATGATCGCCCGCAGCAGCAGCCCCAGGACCACGAACACCAGCACCAGGACGATCGGGATGATCAGGTTCCGGTCGTGGTCGGCGGCGCGGGCGATGTCGAGTGTCACCGCGGTGTTGCCGCCGACCATCGCGTCCGCTCCGGGCACGGCGTGCACCGCAGCCCGGACCTTGTCGATCGTGCCGAACGCCGCCTGGCTGTCGGGCGCCGACGTGAGCGTGCCCTGCAGGAAGGCGTGCCCGTCCCTGATCACCGGACCGGTCACACCGGTGATGCCCGGGGTGTCCTTGAACGCGGCCTCCACCTGATCCGCCTGCGCCGTGTTACTTACCACGATCACTGGCTGGCCGGCGCCGGCCGGGAAGTTCTGGCTGATCAGGGTCTGCCCGACCACCGAGTCGGGGTGGTGCCCGACGAAGGATTCGGCCGCGGTCAGCCCGCTGGCCTTCAGGCCGGTCAGGCCGAGCGCCAGTATCCCGAGGATCACCGCGGTGGTCACCCAGACCGCCCTCGGCCGGGCCGCGATGCGCCGCCCCACCCTGGCCCAGAAACCCTGGGTGGTGGGCTCGGCCGAGCCGAAGGCGGGCTTGACGGGCCAGAATATCCAGCGCCCGCAGATCAGCAGCAGGGCCGGCAGCAGCGTCATCATGGAAACGAGCGCCACCGCGACGCCGATGGCCAGCACCGGTCCCAGGCTCTTGGTGGAGTTCAGCTCGGCGAACGACAGCGTCAGCAGGCCGAGGATCACGGTTCCCGCGCTGGCGATGATGGCCGGCCCGGCTCGGCGCAGGGCGAGAGCCATCGCCTCGTGCCGGTCCTCATGCCGGCGCAGTTCCTCCCGGTACCGGGCCGTCAGCAGCAGCGCGTAGTCGGTCCCGGCGCCGAACACCAGCACGTAGAGAATGCCGGCGCTTTGCGCGTTGACGGTGAGCCCGGCGTGCGCCGCCAGGAGGTAGATGAGCGCCTCGGCGCTGACCAGGGCGATGCCCGCCGAGATCACCGGGAATAGCCACAGCACCGGGCTGCGGTAGGTGATGAGCAGCAGCACGATCACCACGACCAGGGTGGCGAGCAGCAAGGTGCCGTCGATGCCCTTGAACGAGTTGGCCGAGTCTGCGGCGCTGCCCAGCGGGCCGGCGATGTGCGTGGACAACCCGGCGGCGTTCGCCTGCGCGATGTCGCGCAGGCTGGTCGCCGCGGCCGAGGCGCCGTTCCAGCCCTTCGAGCCCAGGTTGACCGGCACGAGCGTCTCGATCGCCTTGCCGTCCTGGGCAAAGATCGGCCCGGTGACCTGACCCGGCACCACGCCGGTCACCTGCGCGAACTGCTTGGCGTCGGCTACCGCCTTCGCGCGGTCCGCGCTGGTCAGGCCGGAGGGACGGTCATAGACCACGACCGCCGTGAAGATGTTCGGGGACTGGAATTGCGACTGCAGGTTGAGCACCTTGGTCGACTCGGCCTTGGCCGGGAGCCAGGACGACGAGTCGTTCTTCTCCGCCCCGGTGAGCTTGCCGGACAGCGGCCCGGCCACGGCCACGATGATCAGCCAGAAGACCACCACGGCCCATTTGGCCCGGCGTCCGCTAGCCAAGGTGATGATCGTGCGCGCTCGGCTCATGGTTGATCCCCCGTTGAGTCGCTCGTTAGTGCCCCGTAGGCTGCACTCTCCGGCATGACGGGATCGGAAGTCAAAACAATTCCTGATAATTCGGCCTGGCGCGGCCCGTACTGCCGTCGCCGCCGATCCTCGGCGGATCTGGGTGCTGGGGTGATGTGCGGGGGTTGATCCCGGGCGTGCCTATTTGATACCGGTGTTGGCGACTCCCTGGACGATCTGGCGCTGCAGCAGCAGGAACACGGCGAGCAGCGGCAGGAAGCCCAGCACCGAGGATGCCATCGTCTCGGCGAACTGGATCGCCGACCCGCCGATCAGGCTAGCCAGCCCGACCGTGATCGTTTCCGACTTGGTCTGGGTCAGTACCAGCAGCGGCCAGAGGAAGGAGTTCCAGGTGCTGATGAAGGTGAGGATCGCGACGGCCGAGATGGCCGGCCGGCACAGCGGCATGCAGAGCTGGTAGTAGACCCGCCACCAGCTCGCGCCGTCCAGCCGGGCGGCCTCGATCAGCGCCACCGGGACCTGCTTCAGGAACGAGTAGAAGACGAAGACGGCCACCGGTGCGGCGATGGCCGGCAGGATTATCGCCCAGTACGTGCCGAGCAGGTGGATGAACCGGAACTCCATGAACTGCGGCAGTATCAGGGCCTCGGTGGGGAGCATGAGCCCGGCCAGGATCACCGCGAACGTCACCGATTTGCCGCGGAAGTGCAGGTGCGCCAAGCCGAAACCGATCATCGAGCACGTGACCACGGTGAAGATCACCGACAGCGTGGAGATGATGAAGCTGTTCAGGTACCACCAGCCGATCGGATTGGCGGTCAGGGTGCTGGTGTACGCGTGCAGGGTCCAGTGACCAGACCAGGGCGTGACGGGATTGGTGGTGATGGCGTTGTCTGGCCGCAGCGACGTGATCAGGGCCCACAGGAACGGCACCAGCCAGATCAGCGCGAACAGGGTCAGGCAGGTCGCGGCGAGCCGGTTGAAGGCCCTGACTCCGGTACCCGCACCGGATCTCGTTCGGCGGGCGTGCCTGCGCGCGGGCAGCGCGGCGGTTGCGGTCATGGTAGCGGGCGTCCCTTCACGCGTTCACTGTCTGGTTGCGGCGGCGGCGGATGAGCGCCCAGCCGGCCGAGATGACGACGAGGATCACGAAGTAGATCATTGTCGCGGCGGCGGCGTAGCCGCCCCGGTAGGAGGTGAATCCGGTGTCGTAGATGTACTCGATGGCCGGCCGGGTGGACTCGTTCGGGCCGCCGGACAGCAGGATGTAGATCTGGTCGAACACCTTGAGCGAGGCCAGGATCTGCAGGATCAGCACCAGGCTGGTGGTGGGGCCCAGCATCGGGATCGTGATGGAGCGGATCTGCTGCCACGGGGTCGCCCCGTCGATGGCCGCGGCCTCGTACGTCTCCTCGGGGATGTCCTGGATGGCCGCGGTGTACAGGATGAAGTTGAACCCGAAGGTCCACCACAGGGTCAGCAGGGTGACGCCCAGCCAGGCGCCGGACGTGCTGCCGAGGAAGTTCGGGGCGGACAGGCCCACCCAGCCGAAGAGCTTGCTGATGAGCCCGGTCTGCGGGGTGTACATGAACGCGAAGATGAGGCAGACCACCGAGGACGGCACGACGTACGGGGCGAAGAACGCCAGCCGGTAGAACCACCGGCCGCGGGAGATCCGGGCGGCGAGGATGGCGAACAAGAGGGGCAGCAGGATCAGCGGGGGAACGGTGAGCAGCGTGAACAGGACTGAATGCCACATCGA
Organism: Streptosporangiaceae bacterium; assembly: GCA_049284535.1. Taxonomy (GTDB): domain Bacteria; phylum Actinomycetota; class Actinomycetes; order Streptosporangiales; family Streptosporangiaceae; genus Palsa-504. Next base: position 5,533 of record JBAPYC010000854.1, on the reverse strand, counting down.
CTGCCAGAAGGCCGAGCTCTTCAGCGTGGCGGCGTAGTTCGCCGTGCCGACCCAGTTACCGAATCCGGATTTGACCGTGGCCGTGTTGAACAGGCTGATCACGATCCCGATCAGCACCGGCCCGATGAGGAACAGCACATACAAGAGCAGGAACGGCGTGGCGAACAGCCATCCGGCCCGGTTCTCACCGCCTGCGGCCCCCCTGCGCCTGGCGGTCCGCGTCGTGACTGCCGGTATAGCCGTGGTGACCGCGGTCGTCGTCATGGCGTCTCCTGTTCCTAACGCACCGGGGGAATGGCGGTCGAGAAGGTCTTCAGGCTGGCGGTCATCGCGCTGACGCCGGTGCGCGGGCTGATCGAGCCGGCCAGGACCGCGGTGATCACGCCGCCCATGGCGTTCTGGAAATCCGACCCGGCCCCGGTGTACCAGCCGGGCGGGTCGTACACCGCCTTGAAGGCGGCCTGGATGTAGTTGCTCTGCGGCTTCTGGTCCAGGAACGCCTTGCTGGTCTGCACCGGCAGCCAGGCCGGGATGTGGCCGCCGCCGGCCCAGATATAGCTGAGGTCGAGCAGCCCCTTGATGAACGCGACCGCGTCCGCGGTGCGTTGCGCGGGCCGGGTCGTGCTCTTCGGGATGACCAGGGAGTGCGAGTCGGCGTACGCGACCTGCTTGGTCCCGAGGATGGCCGGGAACGGCACGACGTTGAAGCTGAACGGCTTCCCGTCGGGCAGCAGGACCGCGCGGTAGGTCGGGATCTGCCATTCGCCGTCGAACAGGAACCCGGCCTTGCCCTCGCTGAACAGCTGGGTCACCGTCGCGTCGGCGGCGTTGCCGGGCATCAGGCCCAGCGGGCCGGTCAGGCTCTGCATGAACGCGAACGTCTCCTCCAGCGCGGCTGGGTCGATCGTGACCTTCGTGCCCTGGTCGGAGACGATCGGCCCGGCCAGTCCCGAGTACAGGGTCATGAACCACCGCCAGGTGGTGGCCGGGTCGGCGGTGTTGGCCGAGATCGCGCCGTATTGGCCGCTGGCTTGTTTCATGGCCTTGAGGGCATCAACGAAGTCGTTCCGGCCTTTCATCGGCTTGAGGTTGTCGCCGGCGGCGTTCAGCAGGCCGGCTTTCCTGGCCAGGTCCACGTTGTAGAACATGACGAAGGGGTGCGTGTCGAGCGGCACCGCGTAGACCGTCCCGTTGATGGTGGCTTTCTTCCAAGCGGCCGGGGTGAACTTGTCCTTGGTGATGCCGGCGGCGACGACGCCCGCGTTGTCCACCGGTTCCAGCAGCCCGGCCTCGGCCAGCAGTGGGAGCCGGGACAGGTGCGAGATGGCCACGTCCGGCGGCCGCCCGCTGGATGCCGCCAGGGCCAGCTTCGTGTAATAGGGGTTGCCCCAGGTCAGCAGCGTCGACTCGACCGACAGGTGGCTGGTTTTCTGGAACGTCTGCACCATCCGCGTCATGTTGATGCCGTCACCACCGCCGAACAGGTTCCAGTAGATGACATCGGCCGGGTCAGGCTGGCCGCCGGTGATGCTCGTGACGATGGGCGAGGCGCAGGCCGACAGCGCCCCGGTGAGCGCTACGCCCCCGCCGAGGGCCAGGAACTGGCGGCGCGAGACAGATCTGGTCATGCGATGCGCTCCTCACGTGAGGCTGCATGAGCGGAGATAGCGTGACTGTCGCACAAAATTTGCATCGATGCAAGGCCCTATTCTCGGGATTCGACCCGCAGATGGGACGCTATGGCCTCTTTCTTGCATCGATGCAACAAAAAGGTCATGCTGTTCTCTAAGCCTGAAGGGAAGGATCACCGGTTGAGAGCGACCCTGCAGGATGGTTCGTATCCGCGGCCAATGCTGTGCCGTGAGCACTGGGTCAGCCTGGATGGCACATGGGAGTTTGCCTTCGACGATGAAGACCACGGTGTCAGGGCACGCTGGTTCGCCCAGCCGGGCGCCGGGCCATTCACCCGCCGGATCACGGTGCCGTTCCCGCCGGAGTCTCCGGCGTCCGGAGTTGGTGACCGCGGCATTCACCCGGTCGTGTGGTACCGCCGGCGCATCCCGCGGGAAATACTGGCGGGCGGCGGGGACCGGCAGCAGCGGGTCCTCATCCACTTCGGGGCGGTCGATTTCCGGGCGCAGGTGTGGTTCGACGGGCAGCTCGTCTGCAGCCACGTCGGCGGCCAGACCCCGTTCACCGCCGATGTCACGCACGCCACCGAAGGTGAGCCGGACGAACATGTGCTGGTGGTGCGGGCCGAGGACCACCCGGCTGACCTGGAACAGCCCCGCGGCAAGCAGGACTGGCGGGACAAGCCGCACGGAATCTGGTACGAGCGGACGACAGGGATCTGGCAGACCGTGTGGGCCGAGACCGTCCCGGACAACCACATCACCGACGTGGCCTGGATTCCCGACGTCCCCGCCGCGGCGGTCCACGGCGAGATCACCGTCGCGAAACCGCCGCCGCATGGCCTTGCGCTCGAGCTGACCGTCCGTCTCGGTGAGGAGATCCTGGCCGAGCTGTCGGTGGTGCCGCAGGGGGGGACCACTCGCGTCGATGTCCCACTGCCGGGGTTGCGCAACGGCCAGGACCGGGCCCGGATGCTGTGGACGCCCGAGCATCCCACCCTGCTCGATATCGAGGTCGTGCTGCGTGACCGCCAGTCGGCATCGGTGATCGACTCGGTGGCCAGTTACACCGGGATGCGCTCGGCCTCGGTGGGCACGGGATCATTCCAGCTCAACGCGCAGCCCTGCTACCTCCGCGCCGTGCTCAACCAGGGCTACCGCCCGCGGACGCACCTGGCCGCGGAGGGAACGGCGCAGCTGCGGGCCGAGGTCGAACTGGCCAGGGCGATGGGATTCAACGCCGTCCGCGTCCACCAGAAGGCCGAGGACCCGCGGTTCCTGTTCTGGGCCGACCGGCTCGGGCTCATGGTGTGGGCCGAGACCGCGGCCGCCTACGTGTACTCGCCCACCGCCGTCACTTTGCTCGTGACGGAATGGATGGATCTCATCCGCCGGGATCGCAGTCATCCCGCCATCGTCGCCTGGGTGCCGCTCAACGAGAGCTGGGGAGTACCAGACATTGCCTCCAGCACGGAGCAGCAGAACTTCGCCCGGGCGCTGGCCAGCCTGACACGTGCGCTCGACCCCAGCCGCCCGGTGGTGTCCAACGACGGGTGGGAGCACGTGGACAGCGACATCCTGGGACTGCACGACTACGCGGGTGACGCCGGCGAGCTGCGCGCCCGGTACGGCACCAGCCAGGCCGTCAGCGAGGTGATCCGGTCGGCCCACGGCCCCCAGCACCGGCGCCCGGTCATCGGCGAGCAGCAGCTGCGGGCCTTCGCCAGCGGGAACGCCCCGCTCATGATCACCGAGTTCGGCGGCGTCTCGCTGGACGGCGGGGGCGATGGGTGGGGGTACACGAAGGCACGCTCGGACTCTGAGTACGCGGCCTTGCTGCAGCAGCTATTCGGCGCCCTGCGGGCGAGCCGCGAGGTAGCCGGATTTTGTTACACCCAGTTCATGGACACCGGCCAGGAAGCCAACGGCCTGCTGTTCGCTGACGGAACTCCCAAGCTGCCGCTGGAGACGATCCGGCAGATCGTCACCGGCATGAAAGACGGCACCGGCCACGACTCGCCATCCACCTTCGGGTCCTATGACTAGGGAAAGCTCACGGCACCGCCGCCGCGGAACCGGCCGGCGTTCCGCCCGGTAGGCCTATGAGAAAATGCCAGCGTGGCCGTGACCCTGCGTGATGTCGCCCGGCATGCCGGGGTGTCGACGCGCACGGTGTCCAACGTGGTCAACGGCTTTCGCCACGTCTCACCCGCCATGCGGGCCAAGGTGGAAGCGGCGCTCAGCGAACTCGGCTACAAGCCGAACCTGCTCGCCCGGAGCCTGCGTCAGGGCCGCACCGGGATCATCACGCTGCTGTTGCCCGAGATCGCCGTTTCCTACTTCGGGGAGCTCGCGCACGAAGTCGTCGAGCGCGCCAGCGAACTGGGCTACACCGTCATGATCGACGAAACGGGAGGCATGCCCGAGCGCGAGCGCGCGCTGCTGGACGTGGCAGCCCACTCGAGCTGGGTGGACGGCATACTGCTCAGTTCCCAGGGCCTGCGCGGCCGTGACCTTACCGGTAACCTGCCGAGCGTGCCGGTGGTGCTACTGGGTGAGCGGACCGCCGGCACGGCACTGGACCACGTCGGCATCGACAACGTGAAGGCAGCTCGCGAGGCGGTCCGGCATCTCATCGATTCTGGCCGACGCAGGATCGCTGCCGTCGGCGGCAGCGCCAGCGCATGGGATGCGACCTCACGACTCCGGCTCAAGGGCTACCGGCAGGAACTTCGGGCTGCCGGCCTGCCCGCCGATGGCCGGTACGCCCCCACACCGGACTACAAGCGGGCAAGCGCGGCGGCTGCGGTGCGCTCGCTGCTCAGCCGGGACGATCCACCGGACGGCCTGTTCTGCTTCAGTGACGAGCTCGCCGCCGGCGTGCTCCGCGAACTGCACGAGCAGGGCCTGCGCGCGCCATCGGACATCAGCGTCGTCGGCTTCGACGATATCCAGGAGGCCCGGTTCACCACGCCATCGCTCACCTCCATCAGGCCGGACAAAGCCAAGATCGCCGAAGTAGCGGTGGACATGCTGATCCAGCGGATCCAAGGTTCGGAAGCGAAACCGCGCGACGTGCGCATCGGCTACGAGCTAATCGTGCGGGAAAGCAGCTCGCCCTCGCCACGATGGGCCTCATCCGGCACGGGACTCGCGCGGCACTGAGCGCTTCTGGCTCGGCGGCCCACCTTCGGCCGGGTTGCTAGCCTCAGCGGCGGCAGGACGGGCCGTAATGCCTGCGGCAGCCGTCCCTGATCAGGCGGGGACCGCCCAGGCCACGATGTTGTCCAGGTAATGCCCGGTGGCGGCGTCGAACGGGCCGCCGCAGGTCACGATGACCAGCCGCGGCGTGACCTGCTGGCCAAATATCGCGGCGGACGGCAATGTGGCCTTGGCGTAGGCCCGCACCGCCCGCACGTCGTAGCGCCAGGTGCGGCCGCCCGCGGTGACGGTCACGACCGCGCCCGGCCGGATGGCCTGCAGCCGGAACAGCGCCCCCGGTCCGCTGGCTGCGCTGTCCACGTGCCCGACCAGTACGGTGGCGCCCGCTGGACGGCCTGGCCAGCTGCCCCCGGCCCACCATCCGATGACCGACGGCCGGGCCGGGATGCCGAGGCTCCCGTCTGCGGCCACCCCGACCGGGACGACCGGGGCGTCTACTCCCAGGGCCGCGATCCGCAGCCGGACCGGGATCGCGGTGGCAGCGATCCCGGTCCGGTCTGATGCCCGGCGCCCGTGCGGAGCCGGGGCTCCGGATGAGGAGGCCGGGCCCCCGGGTGCCGGGCGGCTCTGGTGCGTGGCCGACGCCCTCGCGAGCGGGACTGCGCCGTAGTCGTGATCGGGCGGCCGGGTAGTGCCGTAGCCTGCGGCCGCGCCGGCCGCCAGCACGATCCCCGCGGCCA
>JBAPYC010000853.1:0-2749 GCA_049284535.1 Streptosporangiaceae bacterium | reverse complement strand
CCGGAAGACCGGGAAGCCGCCCGCGGGCCGGGCGCGCCCCTGCGCGCCGATGCCGCCCGTAACGTGACCCAGATCCGCGCCGCCGCCATCGCCGCGTTCCGCGGCCGCGGGATGGGCACCCCGCTGGAGGAGATCGCCGCTGCCGCCGGGGTCAGCAAGGCCACCATCTACAACCGGTTCGGCGGCCGGGCTGGCCTCATCGACGCCGTGATCGGAAAGCTGGTCGCCGCCGAGATGTACGCGATCATGGACAAGGCCCGGCATGTGGCAGACCCCTGGCAGGCCATCGCCACCTACGTCACCAGCAGGCGCGACCTGCAATACCGCGAACCCGCCTTCACGGACGCGCTGCTGATGACCTACCCAGATTCCGGGCAGCTGGTCGCGATCGCCGGGGCAGCCACCGACATGACCACCAGCCTGGTCCGGCGAGGCCACGATGCCGGGGTGATACGCCAGGACTTCACCGCCGGGGACCTCTACTACGCCGATATAGCCAACGGACTCGCCCTCCGCGAGCTGCCCAGACCCGCCCGTCAGGACTACGACCGGCGCACCCGCTTCTTCCTCGACAGCCTCCGCCCACGCTGACCAATACCGCCAGCCGAATAACTGCCGGGCGCACAGAGCATCGGCGGCCGCTCTGGGGCTCCCGGCCCGAGCCGACGTGATAGCACTACGCAGCGCGCACGGCTATCTGCAAGATGTGCAGGAAAGCATCTGCGGCAGCCCGGATCGCCCCGGCACGGCTTAGCGTCCACTTAGGGACGCCACCCGGCAATCTGTAATTTTCAGGACCCTGGCGCGGGCCAGGGTCCTGCTTGTTCGTGCCGGCTTAGGGTGAGGAGCTGGGCGCCGGGTCTGGGTCGGGGTCCGGATCGGGCGCGACCGCGCCGTAATCCAGGGCGGTTTCGACCGCGCCCTCGCGCTCGCGCGGGAACAGGTGCCAGTGGTTGAACACCAGGTTCAGGATGAAGACCACGATCACCGTCGAGGTGATGCTGGAGCCGAAGATGACCTGGAAGTTCTGCGGGAAGTGCATGTAGAAGGACGGCTGGATGACCGGGATCAGCCCGAAGGAGAGCGCCACCGCGACGATCAGCAGGTTGTGATTGCCGTCGAACGATGCCTTGTTCAGCGTCTTGATGCCGATCGCGGTTACCAGCGCGAACATGACCGTGGCCGCGCCGCCGATGACCGGGGAGGGCAGATCCGCCACCACCGCGCCTACCTTCGGGACCAGGCCGAGAATGATCAGGGCCGCGCCGCAGACGGTGACCACCCAGCGGCTGCGCACCTTGGTCATCGCGATCAGGCCGACGTTCTCAGCGTAGGCGGTGTCAGGGAAAGAGTTCATGAAGCCGGCCAGCAGGGCGGACAGGCCGTCGGTAGCCAGCCCGCGGGCCAGGTCGCTGGGCGACAGCTTCTTGTCCACCATCTCGGACACGGCCAGCATGTCCGCGGTCGACTCGGTGTAGGTCACCAGCACCACGATGCACATGGAGATGATGGCGGCGGCCTCGAACTTAGGATGGCCGAAGTGGAACGGCGGGGAGATGCCGAACCATTTCGCGGATCCGACGCCGGTGAACTTCATCAGGCCCATCGGCCAAGCGATGAAGCAGCCGATAATGATCGAGATCAGCACGGCGGTCTGGCCGATGAATCCGGAGAACAGCCGGGTGATGAGGATGATCATCAAGATGACGGCGGCGGCCAGCAGGATGTGCGAGATCTGCCCCGAGTCCACGTTCATGGTCGTGACCACCGAGCCGGTCGCGGTGCTGTACTCGGCGTAGGTTTCCCGTTCACCGTGGTCGTGACGGGCACGGCGGCGACGAAGTTGCCGGACTTGTTGCCCGCGATCAGGCCGATGTCGGCGCCGATGAGCGAGAGCCCGATCATCGCGATGACCGTGCCGGTGACCAGCGGCGGGAAGAATCGCAGCACCATGGAAAACGGCTTGGCGATGATCAGCCCGAACACCCCGGAGCACAGCAGCGCCCCGTAGACGACAGCCAGGCCGCTCCGCCCGCCGTAGGAGTTGGCGATGATGATCATCGGATTCAGCACGGTGAAGGTCGCCCCGGCCACCACTGGCATCCGGACGCCGATGATCTTGCCGACGCCGACGGACTGCAGCACCGAGGCGATACCGGAGACCAGCAGGTCGGCGCTCACGAGCAGGGCGATGTCGGAGGAGTCCAGGCCGACCGCGGGACCGACGATGAGCGGCACCGCGACCGCGCCGGCGTACATGATGAACAGGTGCTGCAGGCCGAGGATCAGCAGGCGCCCCGGCGGCGGTACCTGGTCCACCGGATGTTTCGACGGTTTCTCACCCGGCGCGAGCTCCGTGGTGGAAGCTTCTGACATGCGTCCTCCCTGGGTTGGCGTGGCTGGCGAACCGCTCAGGACCAGGCGATCCCGGCATCCGGCGCCTCGTCGGCGAGTACCGTTCCTTCGATGAGCCCGTAAGGGCGGTCGGCGGCGTAGTAGACCTCGTTGTCGTTGTCCATGCCAAACGGCGCGAGGTCGACGATGAAGTGGTGCTTATTCGGCAGGGCCAGCCGGACCTCGCAGAGCTCCGGGACGGCCACGAGCACCGCGGCGCCCATCGCGTACAAGGTCTGTTGCAGCGAGGAGCTGTCGGTGGTGGCGAAGGCATCGATCAGGGCCGAACGGGCGGTGGTGAACGCACCCGCCCAGTCCGTGTCCGCGTCCGCGGACCGGAAGCGCCAGCGTGCGC
>JBAPYC010000852.1:0-1755 GCA_049284535.1 Streptosporangiaceae bacterium | reverse complement strand
GGACGCGCACACCATGCCGCCGGCCGCCACGGCGAAGGCGGGGAGCCGGACCGCGCCGCCGCCCGGGCGCGAGCTTGGGGTGGGGGTGGAGGTTGGGGTGCCGCTGGCATTGGTTCCCGGCGCGCTGACTCCCGGGGCGCCGCAGCGGGCGCACTCCTGCAGAGCCGGGGCGTAGCCAGCCACCGCGAGCGAACGCAGCAGGAAGGCGTCGAGCACCAGGCCGGGTTCGTGCTCACCGTCGCCCAGCGTGCGCAGGCCGCCGATGAGCAGCAGCAGCTCGCGCAGTGATGGTTCCTTCTCCACCGGGGTGAAACGCTCAGCCGTCTCGAGCATCGCCACCCCGGTCGTGTAGCGGGGATAGTCCCCGGTGAGCGACTCGCCGTAGGGCCGGATCACCTCGGCTTGCGTGATGATGTCCAGCGAGCGGCCCACGTGCAGCATCAGATCGACATGGGTGAACGGCTCCAGCCGGGCACCGAACCGGGACTTGGTCCGCCGGACACCCTTGGCCACGGCCCGGATCCGCCCGCTGTTGCGGCCCAGGATGGTGATGATCCGGTCCGCCTCGCCGAGCTTCTGCGTCCGCAGCACGATCCCGTCATCGCGGTAAAGCTGCACTTATCCATTCTCCCGTACGGCACCGACAATCGGGCGCAGGTTAGGCCCGGCGGCGCGCTCGCGGCTCAGCTGTGAAGATTCAGCCGCGGCGATCAGGTCGCTGACCACCGGGGCCGCGCTTGTGGCGCGGCCCCGGGCGGTGAGCCCAGCGTGCCTGGTTCGGGCGCGCTGCGGTCGTGGGACGGCTGGTTCCGGCCGGCTGCGGGACGCAGCGGGCGGTTTTAGTGGTGTGCGGCTCAGGCGCGGCGGGAGCGGTTTACCGCGGACAGCACGGCGCGCATCGAGGCGGTGACCGTGTTCGCGTCGATCCCGACGCCCCAGAACACCTGGCCGCCGGTCTCACACTCCACGTACGCCGCCGCCTGGGCGTCGGAGCCCTCGGTTAGCGCGTGCTCGGTGTAGTCGAGCACCCGCGCGTCGATCCCGATCGTGGCCAGCGCGTTGCAGAACGCGGAGATCGGGCCGTTACCGACACCCTCGACCTGCTGTGCGCGGCCGTCGGCGAAGACCTCCGCGGCCAGCGCGTTCTTGGCCTCGACGACCGAGGACGTCTGCTGGTCCAGCAGGGCCAGCGGGCCTTCGGTGAGGTATTCGTCGGAGAAGATCTCCCACATGCGGCCCGGCGACACCTCGCCGCCCTCGCTGTCGGTGTGCTCCTGGATGACCCGGGAGAACTCGATCTGCAGACGGCGCGGCAGGTCGAGCTGGTGCTCGGCCTTCATCACGTAAGCGACCCCGCCCTTGCCGGACTGGGAGTTGACCCGGATGACCGCCTCGTAGCTGCGGCCCACGTCGTGCGGGTCGATGGGCAGGTACGGCACCGCCCACGGGTACTCACCGAAAGCGACACCAGCCGCGGCCGCCTCGGCCTCCAGCGCCTCGAAGCCCTTCTTGATCGCGTCCTGGTGGGAGCCGGAGAAGGCGGTGTAGACCAGGTCGCCCGCGTAGGGGTGGCGCGGGTGGACCGGCAGCTGGTTGCAGTACTCGACCGTGCGGCGGATCTCGTCGATGTCGGAGAAGTCGATCATCGGATCGATGCCCTGGCTGAACAGGTTCAGGCCCAGGGTGACCAGGCAGACGTTCCCGGTGCGCTCGCCGTTGCCGAACAGGCAGCCCTCGATCCGGTCGGCGCCGGCC
>JBAPYC010000851.1:0-1901 GCA_049284535.1 Streptosporangiaceae bacterium | reverse complement strand
GGCTGGCCGGGCACGCTGTCACCATCCTGGCCGCCATCGAGGCCGCCCGGCTCGACCTCGACCCGGCGGCCGAGCCGGCCGGGACGCTGCGGGTGGCGGCATTCACCACCTCGTTCCGCACGCTGCTGCTGCCGGTGGTGCGCGCGCTGGCCGCCGGGTACCCGAAGGTACAGCTGCATATCCACGAGTACGAGCCCGACGAGGCCCTGGCCCTGCTGGCCGCGGATGAGATCGACCTCGCGCTGACCTACGACTACAACCTGGCCCCGGCCAGGTTCAGCCGCGCGCTGAGCGTCCGGCCGCTGGGGCAGACCCGGTGGGGGCTGGGCCTGCCGTCCAGCTCCGGGCCGCCGTCCCCGGGCCGGGCGAGCGCCCCGGAGGTGTTCGGCTGGTTCCGCGAGCGTGACTGGATCGTCAACTCCCGCAACACGGCCGATGAGGAGGTCATCCGGGCCGTGGCCGGCCTGGCCGGGTTTCAGCCCCGGATCACGCACCGGGCCGACAGCCTGGACCTGGTGCAGGACATGATCCTGGCCGGGCTGGGGGTCGGGCTGCTTCCGGGCGCGCTGCCGCTGGTCCGCGGGGTGCGGCTGCAGCGGCTGGGTCAGCCGGAGGTGATCCAGCGGGTGTACGCGGTGACGCGCCGCGGGCCGGCCGCCTGGGCGCCGCTGGCGCTGGTCCTGCGCCTGCTGGAGGATGCGCCAGGGCGGGACACCCCGGAGCAGAGCCGCTAGCCGTTTCGTCTCGCCCTTCTCGCCCAGCCCCGTTTCGCCCAGCCCATTTCGCCGAGGATGACCGCTTGACAGTGATCCATGCGATGTTATTCTCATACAAAGAATATCTCAGGTTGAGAAGGACTCAGATGAGCGGCGACGAAGCAGGGCACGAACAGGAGTTCCTGGCCGGCTACGACCCGCGGGCGTTCGCGCCGGTGGCGGTCACGGTGGACGTGGTGGCGCTGACCATCCGGGACGGCGAGCTGGACGTGCTGCTAGTACGGCGTGGGGTTCCGCCGTTCGCCGGGCAGTGGGCTCTGCCGGGGGGTTTCGTCCGGGCCGGGACCGGGGCCGGGGCTGAGGCCGGGACCGGGACCGGGGCCGCGACCGGGGTCGGGAGCGCCGCTGAGGACCTTGACGCGGCCGCCGTCCGGGAGCTGGCCGAGGAGACCGGACAGCAGCTGGGCCGGATCCACCTGGAGCAGCTGGCCAGTTACGGCGCGCCGGACCGCGACCCGCGCATGCGGGTGATATCCGTGGCCTACCTGGTGTTCGCGCCCGAGCTGCCCGAACCGCGGGCAGGCAGCGACGCCCAGGAAGCGGCCTGGATCCCGGTCAGCCGGGTGGGCGGGCTCGCCTTCGACCACGCCCGGATCCTGGCCGACGGGCTGGAGCGGGCCCGGGCCAAGCTCGAGTACACGCCGCTGGCCACCGCGTTCGTGGGCGACGAGTTCACCATCGCTGAGCTGCGGGCGGTGTATGAGACGGTGTGGGGCGAGCGGCTGCACGCCGGGAACTTCCACCGCAAGGTGCTGTCCGTCCCTGGTTTCGTAGAAAGCACCGGCGAGACCACCCAGAGCGGTGGCCCGCGCGGCGGCCCACGCTCCCGGCTGTACCGGCGCGGCGACGCCCGGCTGCTGCACCCGGCACTGCTTCGCCCGGACCGTGAGGATGCGGTCCGGTGAATGGCACCGGGGAGCCGGCCCGGGAGCGCGAGGAGGCCTTCGCGCTGATCGAGGCGGCGCGTGAGCCTGCTGACCTGTTCGGCGCCGCCAGCGAGGCGGGCCGCCGGTACCGGCGGCTGGCTCGGCTGGTCCATCCGGACGCCAATCCCGCCGACGCCCGGGCGGCCGCCGCTTTCGCCCGGCTGGCGGACCTGTGGCAGCGCCGCCAGGGGCGCCGGCC
>JBAPYC010000850.1:0-7704 GCA_049284535.1 Streptosporangiaceae bacterium | reverse complement strand
TGCCTGTACAGCTCGATCAGGTGCGGCACGAGCTTGCGTGCGTCGGCATCGCCCTGGATGGTCCCGCGGACGGCCCGGCCGTTGAGCAGGACGTTCATGTCCAAGCTGGTCCGGGTGCCGGCCGGGGCGGCGCCCGCCACCACGACGGTTCCTGTCGTGACGAGCGCATCCAGCGCGCTGGCCACGACGCCCGGATGACCCGTCGTGTCGAAGATGTAATCGGCTCCGCGTCCGGTGAGTCGCTGGATGGCGTCCCGGGCCTCGCGACCGGATGCGTCTACCGTGTGGGTCGCTCCCAGCTCGGCTGCCGTTTCCAGTCGCCCGGGGTTCATGTCGACCGCGATGATCTGTTTCACGCCCAGATGATGCGCCATCATCAAGGCGGCCAGCCCGACGGTCCCGGCCCCCAGGATGGCTAGCCGTGAGCCGGGTCGCAGGTCCATGACATTCAGGACAGATCCTGCGCCGGTCGACACTCCGCAGCCGAAGGCAGGCGCGAGATCGAGAGGTAGCTCGCGGTCCAGGACCACGGCCGAGTTCGCGGTGGCCAGCGTGTGGGAGGCGAACGAGGACTGCTGGAAGATGTGACCGCTGACCCGGGTCCCGTTACCCCGTCGCCATCCCGAGGAACCGCCGAGACGCGCCCCGCCGAAGGACAGTGCGAAGCCTTGCTCGCAGTAGGCCATCGATCCGCGAACGCAATTCGGGCACTCCCCGCAGAAGGGGTACGTCAGCAACACGTGGTCACCGATTTTCACGTCGGCGACCGCGCTGCCGACGGCGGTGACCACCCCGGCGCCTTCGTGTCCCGGGACGACCGGGAAGCCCGGGACTGGGTACTCGCCATCGCGTATGTGCAGATCAGTGCGGCAGATACCCGTAGCTGCGACGCGGACCGCAATCTCGTTGGAGGCCGGCTCGTCGAGGTCGAGCTCTTCGATCGTCAACGCTGCTCCGCGGCTGTCGACGACGGCAGCTGTGCTCTTCAACGCGCTTCCTCTCCTCGTTGCCCTCCGGAACCCAAGCGGCCGCCCCACCATCTACCAGACCTGCAGGTGCCTGGCCCGCGCATCCTGCCCGCTTGTTCTCACATCTACGTATTCTGCCCGCCCCGCACGCCGCATCCAGCAGCTCTGGCCACCAGGCCGGTGCCATGCCGGCACAAGCTATGCCGTTTTGCTGCGGCTGCCCTCACGAGGTCTTAGACGAGCCGCCGAGACCCGCAGTGGTCGCCACCAGCGCATTACCGCAGCGCGTGACGGAGGCGCAGGTCGGGCCGGGGCAGGAGCAGGGCGGTCACGCCAATCACGGCCATGCCGAGTAACGGTGACAGGATGACGTGTCCGTTGGCGATGCCGCTGGCACCGCGAACAACGAGTGGCCGACCAGTGCGCCGCCGATGAGCCAGATCCGGTGGTGGTCGGTGAACGTGCGCACAGCGGGATGCTCGTACAGGGCCCGATCGACGTCGGGAGAATAGCTGGCTCTCGCCTGGTCAATTGGTCAGTCCTTTGATAAGTTGTACCAAATATCTCGAGAGGGACGTGGGCCATCATGGACTTCTCGCTTAGCGAGGACCAGGAAACCATCCGCAAGGCGGTCCGCGAGCTCGCCGCCAAGTTCGACGACGAGTACTGGATGGAGAAGGACGCGGCGCACGAATTCCCGGCGGAGTTCTACCGGGCGTTCGCTGGTGCCGGCTGGCTCGGCATCACCACCCCAGAGCAATATGGCGGGCACGGGTTCGGCATCACCGAGGCGTCACTGCTGCTGGAGGAGGTAGCCGCCTCAGGAGCCGGCATGAACGGCGCCAGTTCGATGCACATGTCGATTTTCGGCATGCACCCGGTGATCGTGCATGGCTCCGAGGAGATGAAACAAGAGAACCTTCCCCGTATCGTCAGCGGTGACCTGCATGTCTGCTTCGGCGTCACCGAGCCGGGAGCCGGGCTGGATACCACCAGGATCACGACCTACGCCAGGCGTGACGGTTCCGACTACATCGTCAACGGCCGCAAGGTCTGGATCTCCAAGGCCATGGAGTCCGAGAAGATCCTGCTGCTGACGCGGACGGCGAAGTTCGAGGACTCGCCGAAAAAGACCCAGGGGCTCACCCTCTTCTTCACCGACCTCGACCGCGACCACGTCGACATCCGCCCGATCAGGAAAATGGGCCGCAACGCGGTCAGCTCGAACGAGCTTTTCATCGATGACCTCCGCATTCCGGCCAGTCACCGTGTGGGTGAGGAAGGCATGGGCTTCACCTACCTGCTCGATGGCCTCAATCCCGAGCGGATGCTCGTGGCGGCCGAGGCACTGGGTATCGGCCGGGCCGCGTTGCGCCGGGCCGTCCGGTACGGCAACGAGCGCGAGGTCTTCGGCCGTCCTATCGGCATGAACCAGGGACTGCAGTTCCCGCTGGCCGACTCGCTGGCCCGGCTCGACGCCGCCGAACTCGTGCTCCGCAAGGCCACCTGGATGTATGACTCCGGACGGCCCTGCGCACGGGAAGCAAACACGGCGAAATACCTCTGTGCCGATGCCGGGTTCCAGGCGGCGGACCGTGCTCTGCAGACCCACGGGGGCATGGGCTACTCGGAGGAATACCACGTCGCTCGCTACTTCCGCGAAGCCCGCCTGACCCGGATTGCCCCGCTCAGCCAGGAGATGGTCCTTAATTTCCTCGGCGAGCACGTACTCGGGCTGCCAAGGAGCTACTGATTTTCTCCCGAAAGGACGTTCCGCTCTCGTCACGCGGGGCGCCCGCGGCATCGGCGCCGCCGTCGCGAGAGCATTCGCCGCGGCCGGGCAGCCGTCCTGGTCACGGACATCGACAAGCACGCCGCCGCGCAGGTAGCCGACGAGATCACGCAAGCCGGCGGCCATGCCGGAGCGGCCGTGCTTGACGTACGCGATGCCGGGCAGGCCCGGCAGGTGATCCAGCAGGCTGCTGACCTACCGAAGTCAACGAGGCGTTCAGCTCCGTCGCATCGGCCTGGAAGCAAGAACTCAAGCCCGACATGGACAAGGTGAACGTCAACGGCGGTGCCATCGCCCTCGGGCACGCGGCCGGCGCCACCGGCGCCCGGGACGCTCCCGGCCGAGATGGAACGCCGGCGCTGCGCAAGTTCCTCGACGGGGGCAGGACAGGACGCGGGCAAAGTGCTCGGCGGGATGATCCGTGCGGTGCTGATGAGACGACTCGGAACTCCTGAGGACATCGGCCCGGCTGTCGCCCTTCTTGCCTCCGGCGCCGCGGGATTCATCACTGGCCAGATCCTGTCGGTCAGCGGCGGCCTCACGATGGCCTGACCGGCCGGCCGGCCGGTACTGTCGCGTGGTGACGGAACGAGACGAGGATGAGATGGGCGCGCCAGCGGGCATGCTGACGGGCCGGCAGGTGCCTGCCGCCGAGGCACTCGCCATCGGTCTGGTGGACCGGCTCGCCGGCGAGAATGCCAGCCAGGAGGCCCTTGCTCTGGCGCGCGCCGAGGCTCGGCTCACGGCTGAGCGGCCAGTGAGGCCCTGATGACGACGGACGGCGCGGGGCGCCCCCGGACCTTGATTGCGGAGAGCGGTCCGGAACGGTCCTTCCGGGTCAGCCGCGCTAGCACGCAAGCCAGCGTGGCCGGCACCTCCATGCCGGCCGGACCGTGGCTGAACGGGCCGGACGGCACCCCCGTCGCCGGGGCTCTCGGGGTCCTGGTCGACAACGCCCTCGGCTCTGCACTGATGCTGATGTCCGGCCGGCCCAGAGACCGGTGGCCGGTGAGTGCTGAGATATCCCTGGACATGTGCCGGCCGTGGCCAGCCGACGCGACTGTGCTGCGCGCGGAAGCCCGCAACGTGCACAGCGACACGAGCGGAGGCGTGTCCTCAGGAGCGGTCCGGGATGAGCAAGGCCGGCTCATCGCCCTGTGCCGCCAGCACAGCCGCTGGGCAGCCTCCATGCCCACGGCCGCTCCAGCCGGCCAGCACCACGGGGAACGGAAGGTTACGGCCGCCGCCTCTGCTGCCGGGCCGGCTGATCTGATAGCAGCGCTTATCGCCCCGATCAAGGCCAGCGGCGGCGCGGCCAGCCTCGAGCTGACCGTGACCGGTGAGCTGGTCAACCCGCTGGGCAACCTGCATGGCGGTATCACCCTGTGTGCCTGCGACCTTCTGGCGCAGGCGGCGCTACGGACCCTGGGGGGACCGTCGGGCACGACATCTGTGCACGTCGCCTACACGCGTCCCTGCCCGCTGGGTGCCACGGTCCTGTTCGAGAGCTCGGTAGCGCACTGCGGCCGCGGCCTCGGGGTAGTACAGGTGACCCTGGCGAATCAGGACCGCAAGCCCTGCGCCATCGCCACCGTCGTGACCGGCGCGCTAGCGCAGCCGGCGACGCCCGCGGTCCCCCCGCCAGATGCCACATGAAAACCAGGAGCGCCGACGGATAGCCAGCGCCGCCGCGGGCTGAGACCGCGGTGAGCCGGGTGAACGCCTCAGTCGGCGTCCGGAACAGAGATCTCGGTGCGTTCCTCCACCTGCACCACGGCCTGCGCATACGCGTAGACGTGTGCCTCCATCCGGCGGACGGCGGCATCAGCGTCCTGGGCCCGGATGGCCTTGGTGATCGAACGGTGCGCCCGCACAGTTTCGCGTCGCACCTTGGCGTCGACGAAGCGGTCGTTCTCGGTTGAGGTGTAAATGGCGCGGGACAGCGCCGTCATCAGCCCCGCCAGCAGCTCATTGTGACTTGCCAGCGCTACCGCCAGATGCCAGTCCACGTTGGCCCGCAGGAAGCGGGACACGCTGCCAGCCTCATCAGCGAGCGCCTCATTGGCCTCATCCATGCACTCCAGGTCTGCCTGCGTACGGTTCCGGGCCGCCAGCTTGGCGCAGAACGGCTCGATCGCCTCGCGGGTCTCCAGCAGAGCAGCCAGCCGGAACTGCTGGCCCCGGATGAGCAGGCTCACCGACTTGGCGACAGCGTCGCGGCCAGGCCGCTGAACGAAGGTGCCGCCGGATCGTCCCGACTTGATCCTTACCAGGCCCTGAACCTGCAGGATCCGGAGGGCCTCCCGGACCGTCGCACGGCTCATGCCAGTCTGAGTCACAAGCTCCCGCTCAGGCGGCAGCCCCGCGCCTTCCGCGAACTCGCCAGTCAGGATCCGCTCGCGCAATTCGTTAGCGAGCACATCCGCGGCCTTGGGCACCTCCATCGGCGCGAGCCTCAGCTGTACCCGGCCCCGCACTTCGTTGGCGTCATCGGGGCTTGTCATTCACCTCTCCCGATCACTCGTTAGTATGGTCAGACCTATCGAGCTATCTGTCAGAATCCACCACTGTATATTTAACCAGGAATCGCGGCTAGCTCCGGTGACGCTGTATCAGCCGATTCTCCGCCTGTCAGACCAGACCGGGGCTAGGCGCCCGGCGGCCACAGCGGGGCGAGCAGTCGTGCCGCGAGTGTCTTGAGCGTGTCGGCTTCCTGTGCGCTCAGCGGCGCCAGGAGGGTATTTTCGGCCTCCTTGATCGCGCTGAAGGCCTGCTCGAGGGCCTGCGGGCCAGCGGGTGTCAGCCGAAGGACGTAGCGCCGCCGGTCTGACTGGCTGCGCTTGCGCCGGACCAGGCCCTGGCGTTCCAGGTCGTCGACCAGCGCGACCATGATCGTCGGGTCCACGCTCAGGAGCTTGCTGAGGTCCTGCTGGGACAGTGCGGGGCTGGCGGCGGCCATCGTCATGACGTTGAAGTGGCGTGCCCGCAGATCGAGGGGGTGCAGAGCGCGCTCGGCAGCCTCGAGCGTGAGCTCAGCCAGCCGGGCGGATCGGCTGGCGGGCCACTACTGGGCTGCGGTGCTGTGCGCGACCTGGCTCTCGGGTGCGGGAGTGGCCGGGGCAGAGAGGCCTATGGCGGGTTCGATGGACAGGTGCGGCAGGATGCGGTCCAGCCAGCCGGGCAGCCACCAGTTGGGCCGGCCGGACAGGTGCATGAGGGCGGGGACGAGGATGGTGCGCAGGAGGAAGGCGTCGAGCAGGACGGCGGCGGCCAGACCGATGCCGATCTCGCCGATGATCTGCTGGCCGGACAGGATGAAGGCGCTGAAAACACCGATCATGATCGTGGCCGCGGCGATGATGACCCGGCCGGTGGTGGCCTGGCCGGTGCGCACGGCCTGGTGGTTGTCGCCGGTTGCAGCCCATTCCTCGCGGATCCGGGAGACCAGGAAGACCTCGTAGTCCATCGACAGGCCGAACAGGACCGCGAGCATCAGCACGGGCAGGAACGATTCGACCGGCCCGGCCTGGCCGAGGTTGAGCAGCCGCAGTCCCCAGCCGTACTGGAAGACGGCGACCAGCACGCCGAACGAGGCGGCGGCGGCGAGCAGGTTCATCACCGCCGCGACCGCGGGGATCAGCAGGCTGCGGAAGGCCAGCATCAGCAGACCGAATCCCAGCACGAGGATGACCCCGATGAAGATCAGCAGTTTGGGAGCGACGACCGTGGCGAAGTCGTCGTTTGTGGCGGTGACGCCGCCGACGTAGACGCGCAGCGTGGTGGTTCCGCTTTCGGCGGCGGGGATCACGGTGTCGCGCAGGTGGCTGATCAGGGTGCTGGTGGCGGCGGCTTCGGGGGAGGTGGTGGGGGTCACGCTGATCAGCGCGGCGCCACGGCCGGGGACGGGTGCGGAGACCGCGGCGATCCCGGGCTCGGTCCGCAGCGCGCCCGCCAGCCGGGCGAACACAGCCACATCCGCCGGGGTGCTGGTGGTGCCGGCCAGTTCCAGCGGGCCGTTGAAACCGGGGCCGAATCCGTCGGCGAGCAGTTCGTAGGCCTGGTGGGTGGTGGTGGCGGCCGGGTCGTTGGCCGCGTCGGAGGAGCCCAGCCGCAGCGAGAGCACCGGGATCGCCAGCACGAGCATCACGGTCGCGGCCGCGGCGGCCAGCGGGGCGGGGTGGCGCTGCACGAATGCGGCCAGCCGCGTCCACGCCCCGGAGGTGCCGTCGGGCGCGGGCCCGCCGGCGGTCAGCCGGCGGCATTCCCGGCGGGACAGGACCCGCATCCCGAGGAAGCCGAGCAGCGCGGGCAGCAAGGTGGTGGCGGCGGCGACCGTGAACAAGACCGTGACCGCCGCGGCGATGCCCAGCCCGGAGATGTAGCCGATGCGCAGCACGAGCATCCCGAGCAGGGCGATGCACACGGTGGTCCCGGCGAACAGGACTGCGCGGCCGGAGGTGTTCAGCGCGCGGACCGCGGCCTGGGCGGGGGGCATCCCGGCCTTGATGTTGTTGCGGTGCCGGGTGACGATGAACAGCGCGTAGTCGATGCCGACGCCGAGCCCGATCAAGATGCCCAGCGTCGGGCCGGCCGAGGGGATGGTGACCGCGTGCGACAGCAGCCCGGTCGCCATCAGGCCCGAGAACAGCGCGACGATGGCGACGGCTAGGGGCAGCAGCATGGCCAGCAGCGACCCGAACGCGATGAACAGCACGATCGCCGCGGCCACGACGCCGACGGCCGCGCTGATACCGACCGAGGGCCGCAGCGCGTTCTCCACCGCCGGGCCGCCGATGTCGACCTGCACGCCGGGGGCCCGCGCGGCCTCGGCGAGGTGGACGACGCGGGTGACGTCCGGCACGGGCAGGCTGGCTTGCGGGGCGTCGAAGACCACCGTGGCGTAGGCGATCTGCCCGTCCCGGCTGACCTGGGCGGCGCCGCGGG
>JBAPYC010000849.1:0-6768 GCA_049284535.1 Streptosporangiaceae bacterium | reverse complement strand
GCTCCGTGGGGGTGCCGGCGATGCTGGTGGCGTCGGTCGGGGCGAGGCTGCGGCGGCTCAGCGGGCCGGCCCAGACGCTGGTGCACCTGGTCGCGGTGTGGGGGCAGCCGCTCGCGGTGCGGGACGCGGCCGCGCTGCTGGACCGCGGTTCAGCCGCCGACCTGAGCGGCTGGATCACCGAGGGGGTGCACGCGGACCTGCTGGTCGGGCAGGGGCAGCGGATCGGTATCCGGCACGACCTGATCCGCGAGGCGGTAGACGCCGGGATGCCCGGCGCGGTCCGGGTGGCGCTGCACCGGCAGTGCGCCGAGTACCTGCTCGCGTCCGGCCGCGGGGCGCTGGCTGCGGCCCCGCACATGCGGGAGTCGGCCAGCGTGGGCGACGAGCGGGCGGTGACCGTCCTGTCCGACGCGGCCACCGAAAGCCTGGCCTCCCTGCCGGAGACGGCGGCCCGGCTGATGGGGCAGGCGTTCGAGCTGGTGCCGTTCGGCCATCCGCGGTGGCTGGGCGTGGGTGAGCGGTACGCGGACATCTTGTCGCAGGTCCAGCACGGGGATGACGTCGTCGCGGTGGTGGACAAGCTGCTTACCGGGGTTACCGATGCCGAGTCCGGCGCGCGGCTGCAGGTGATCGCGGCCCGGGGGCTGTGGCTGGCGGGGGCGCCGGCGGAGATCGTCACCCGGGTTGACGGGGTACTGGCCGAGCCGGGCGTGCCGGCTTTGCTGCGGGCGCGGCTCGCTGGGTACCGGGCGCTGGCCAATAGCCGTGTGGGCACTGCCGCGGAGGCAAGCAGGGCCGCCCGTTCGGTACTGGATGAAGCCCGGCGGCTGGGTGACGCTTTTGCCGAGCGGGTGGCGCTGCAGGCCCTGGGTGAGGTGGCCCGCAACGAGCTGCGGCACGAGGAGGCGCTGACCTGCTTTCGCGCGCTGCGCCGGGAGAGCACGGATGAGTACCTGGCCCAGGAGACGATGGCGCTCAAGCTGCTGGACCGGTTCGGCGAGGCCGAGGCGGTGATGGGAGCGGCGGCCCGGACCGCCGACGAGCGCCGGGACGCGGTCCAGCCGTCGCTGGCCGAAGCGCGCATGTGGCAGGACTTCATGCTGGCCCGGTTCGACGAGGCCGAGGCGGGCGCGCAGACCCTGGCCCGGCTCAGCGACGAGCTCGGCACGCCCACGCACAAGCTGGAAAGCTCGATGGTGCTCGTGCTGACCGCCATCCTGCGGGGCTCGCTGTCGTTGGCGGAATCGTACCTGGACGCGGCCGAAGCGGACGAGCGGACCGACGACATCGTGCGCATCCCGCGGCTGCGGCTGTGCCGGAGCCTGCTGGCCGGGCTGGACGGCGACCCGGAGCTGGGGGTTCGGGTGGTGCGGCCGGTCATGGTCCGGGCCTCGAGCACCCGCAGCTACTGGCCGCGGCTGCCGGAGTGGATGCGGGTGCACGCGGGGCTGGCCCTGGCCGCCGGGGACCGTGAGTTCGCCCTTTCGGCTGCCGACCGGGCGGATACCGCGGCCGAGCGTAACCCCGGCGTGGCGTCGCTGGCCGGCCTGGCGCTGCAGGTACGCGGGCTGGTACTCGGGGATCCCGGGCTGCTGGATCAGGCCGTGCGGCGGCTGGAAGGGGCGCCGCGGATCATGCTGCTGGCGTCGGCGCTGGCCGACTATGGGTCGGTGCTGCTGCGTTCTGGTGACACGGAGGACGGAGCGGCAGCGTTGCGGCGGGCATGGTCGATTTATGACTCGCGGGGAGCGGTGATGCCGGCCGGGTATGTGGTGCAGACGCTGCGAGATTATGGCGTGCCCGTGGGGGCGGCGCCCGCGCCGCGGCGGCCGGACAAGGGGTGGGAGGCGCTGACCGCGGCGGAGTTCGCGGTGGCCGAGCTGATCAGCGCCGGGAACACCAACCGGCTGGCCGCGCGGGCGCTCGGGATCTCGCCTAATACCGTCGGGACGCACCTGCGGTCGATCTTCGCCAAGCTGGATGTGCGGTCGCGGGTGCAGCTGGCGAACGCGTGGAACGCGCGCGGTTTAACGGGCTGGAGTGGTGGCTCGCATCAGCGCGCGATGAGCTTTTCTGACAGCAGCTTTTCTGACAGGGCCCAGAGCCGGTCGGCGTGATCGGGGTCAAGGGCGTACGGCGCGTAGAAGCCGAACGGTACCTCCCCCTCGCCGGTCCACGGCTCGGCGATAGTGCAGTTGTCGAGATACTTACCGCCAACTCCCTCGAGTTCCGGCGCGACGGCGGCCCAGATCGTGGTAGCGGCGCCTTGCTCCACGGTCTTCCATTCCGGGCCGGGGCCGTTTATCCGGTTACCGGATGAGTCGAGCCAGCCCCGTTCGGCCAGTTCGGCTTGCGGGATGTACCGCATCAGGGGTGTCTGGATCGCGCCGGGCGCCACCGCGTTCGCCGGCATGCCGCGCTGGCTGAGGCCAACTGCGAACAGGCAGTTCGCGGTCTTCGACTGCCCGTACGCCTCCCAGGGATCGTACGGGCGGTGAAGATAGTTCGGATCGTCGAAGTCGACGTCACTGCGGCGATGCCCCCGCGAGGACAGCACCACCACGCGCGCCCGGCCTGCGTCCCGCAGCGCGGGCAGCAGCCCGGTGGTGAGCGCGAAGTGGCCAAGGTGGTTAGTGCCGAATTGCAGCTCGAAGCCATCCGGCGTCCGGCCGAACGGGGTTCGCATCACCCCGGCATTGTTGATCAGCAGGTGCAGTGGCCGATTCCAGCGCTGGACGAAGGCGTCAACCGACGTAAGCGAGGCCAGGTCGAGCTGCTCGAACTCTGCCGATGCGGACCCTGCCGATGCGGGCAGGCTGGCGGTCCCGCGGCTGCGCCCGGCCGCGACGACTTGCGCCCCGGCGGCCGCCAGCACCCGCACGGTTTCCGCCCCCAGGCCGGAGGTGCCACCGGTGATGATCACGTTCATCCCGGTCAGATCGTGTCCTGCCACGACGTCACTGGCGTTCACGTATGTCATGCCCCGAGCGTGCTCCCGGGCCGGACGACGCGGAAGGTGACATCGTTCCTGGCAGTAACGCGGCTACCCACGGCGGGCGCCCCGATGTCACACTCGCCTTATGACGGCATCGACCGGACTCGGGGAATTCCTCCGGGCCCGGCGCGCCCGGCTGCGGCCCGCCGACGCCGGCCTGCCTCCCGGCGTCGGCCTGCGGCGGACGCCCGGGCTGCGCCGGGAGGAACTGGCGGCTCTCGCCGGTCTCAGCATCGACTACTACATCCGGCTGGAGCAGGGCAAGGAGACCAACCCGAGCACCGCGATCCTGGACGGGCTCGCCCGTGCCCTGCACCTGACCGAGGAGGAGCACCAGCACCTCTACACGCTCGCCAACCACACCGCCCGCCGCATGTGGCCATCCAGCCCGCGCACGAGCCGGGAGGTGCGGGCCGGCCTGCGGCTGCTGCTGGAAACGGTCCGTCCCTGCCCCGCCTATGTGCAGAACTGGCTGAACGACATCCTCGCCGCCAATCCCGAGGGGCTCGCCCTGTTCGCGGGCATCGAGGAATGGCCGGTCCACCGGCGCAACACGGTCCGGTACGTGTTCTGCCACCCCACCGCGCGGACGCTCTACCCGGATTGGGAAGCCACCGCCCTGGCGACCGTCGCGAATCTGCGGGCGCGCTCGATCGCCACCCCGGACTCCCCCGATCTGGCCACCCTGGTGGAGGAGGTCTCGGCAGAAAGCGCCGAGTTCGGCAGTTTGTGGGGGCGTTACGATCTGCGCTACCGGCGCAGCCAGACAAAGACTTTCCACCATCCCGAGGTTGGTGACTTCACCCTCGGCTACGAGGTCCTGAGCCTCGACGACGGGCTTCGTCTCAGCATCGGCCAGGCCGAACCCGGCACGGCCGACCACGACGCGCTGAAGCTGCTCGCTCTGGCCCGCACTTCGTGAGCGATCGGCTTGAGTGATCGGCTTTGAGCGATCGGCAAATTTGGAAGCCTGCGGAAGTGGCAGAAGCCAGCGGCCTGGGGTCTATCTAAGCCGGTCGAATTCTCCGTAAGGAGCTCGTTGATCAAGCCGGACGAGCTGCCGGCTATACGTACTTCGTGACGTCGGCGACGGTAAAGCCCTGCGCCTGGATGTGCTTATAGAGGTGGATCATCATGTGCACCATGGTCTCGCCATGGAGCTGCGCCGGCCCGCGGAAGTGGCACAGGATGATGTCCCCCGGGTTGAGGGTGTGCGCGGAAGTCTGGTACTCCATGTCCGTGATCTGCATGGTCTCCTTCCAGAGCATCACGCCCTTCAGGCCGGCCTCGCTGGCCGAGCTGACCGTCGTCGCATCGTAGCTGCCGCCCGGCGGGCGGAAGATGTACGGCTTCACCCCGTACTCCTTGTGGAGCTTGGTCTGCTGGCCGGAGATCTCGTCGAGCTGACGGGAGGCCGGGAGTGCCGGCATGTACAGCGGGTGGGTGAGCGTGTGGTTCTGGATCGACACGTAGCCGGTTTCGTAAAGCTTCTCGAAGTAGGCGTAGTCGTCCCTGATCAGCACGTCCGCGAGGCTGATGGTGAGGGGAATCTGGAAGTCCTTCACCATCTGGATGAACTTGGGGTCCTTCTCGATGCCGTCGTCGATGGTGACGAACACGACCTTCTCGGTCATCGGCACGCGCGAGAACACCGTCGGGTCGGACGCGCGCAGCGTGATCGGCTTGACGGCCGGAGGGGGTGGCGCGGGCGCGAACGGCTTCAGGCCCTTGTAGCGGTGGCTGAGCAGCTCGGCGTCGCCGGAGGTGGCCGAGCTGGAGGCGCCCGGACTGGGAGCGGCCGCGCCGGATCCGGGCGAGGTGCGGGTGCCGCTTACCGGCGAGGCCGTTACGCCCGACGTGGGGGCACTCGCGGGCTGGCCTGTGCCGCCGCCGCACGCGGTCGCAAACGACCCGAGCGCGGCCACACCAAATGCGCCACCCAGAAAGCGCCGACGCGACCAGCGCTGCGTGGTGGTATCCGTCACGACCTTGGAGGTATCGATAAGCGGAAATCTAGCGGATTCACGGCAGATCTTCAGGGTCGGCAGTTGGTGTCGCCAGCCACGGTGACGCGTTTGTGACATTGCCCGATTCGGCCGGAGACTTCGGGGCACGACCGGAGACTGCTGCGGGCAGCACCAGCGGCTAGCCCGATCCGGGAGCCGATAGCGCCATCGGGCTGCCCTGCGCGGGCGCGAACGTGCGCAACGGCCCGGCGCCGGTCCAGAATCCGAGCTGGTAGTAGCCGTTGTCCGGATTCATCGCCAGCACCCACAGCAGCCCCTGTCGGTCCCACGAGCCGGCCAGCTGGACGCGTTGCGTCGTAGAAGACGAGGCGAGAGACAACGGCCTGCCGGGGACCACGCGCAGTGTCCCGGTCGCGGTGTCGGCTACGAACAAGTCCTGCGCGGTGGTGGTACCCGCGGCGTCCACGCGGTTAAGCAGGATAGCGAGCTGCTGGCCTGACGGGTCGAAACTGGCCGGCGGCGGCGGGTATGTCTCGGACGGCGGCACCCAGGTCCGTGGCAGCTCCACGGCCGCGTCGGTGCCGGTGGTCAGGTTGGTGACATCCAGCTGGCAGGTGCCACCGCACGACCACGAGATCACCTTGTCGCGCCCCGCCGCGACGAAACTCGCGTCCGCGGGCAGGTTCAGGAGGATCGGCCGGCCGGTCGCGCCGTTCCACAGCTGCAGCTGCCCGGTGCGCAGATTCTGCGTCAGCGGCCCGGATTCGGTGGCGGCGACCAGCCCGAGCGGCAGGTACAGCACCGGGCTGACCCGGCGGCCGGCCAGGTTGACCGCCCAGGTCGGGCTCCTGAAACTCGCTGGCACGCCCTTACCGTTCCGCATGGACTGGATGGCGGTTTGCACCCATACTTGCCGGCCGCCAGGGCTGACCGCGATCATGGTTGCCCGGGCCATGACCCGGGCGGGGGCGGTCGCGGCGGGAATGAAGACCACGCGGCCGAGCGCGCCGTAGATGCTGCCGGTCGATATGTCGCTGATATGCGCGACCACCCCGCCGGGAACCGGGGCGAGCTGGTCGACCCGGGCGCCGTGGCCGTGCGGGAGGAGCGGGCTGAGCCCGTTGAACAGGAACCCGGCGGCGACGACGGCCCGCGGCTGGCGGTCGGCCCGCCAGAAATCCCCACCGCCAAGGACCAGGTCGCTGTGGGCACCATGAGCCGGGACACCATCCAGCAGGGGCAGCAGCGGCGGGGCGGATGGCAACGGCGCGCTCACCACGTGCCGGGCATGCCCACCGGCTGTAACCAGCACGACAGCGGCCACCGCCACTGCAGCGACGGCCAGAACGGCCAGCCAGGCCCGCCTCCCGGACCAGCCCGGCCGGGGCCGCCGGCCGAGCCGCCAGCGCCTGGGCTCCCGGTCCGGTCCGGAGCTGATCGTGTCCACCGGCTTGTCAGGTGCCTGCTTTGAGGATGCGATCGATCTCCGCGCGTGCGGCATGCTGCAGATCGCTGACGCCGACGCCGACCACCGAGCTGAGTTCCATGGAGAACCCCCAGTATTGTATTGAGCTACGGAAACCCAAACCCGGTTCCGTAGCAAACCTCACTCATGCTCAATGATTTCGAGGTTGCCGTAAGCATCATTCCCACCGTCTGGAGACCGTGCGGAGACGGTGTGGAGACCGTGTGGAGGTCCAGTAATATCCGGCCTTTGGCATGCTTAATTAGCTCCCCGGCAACAACGAGGAGCATCATCGTCTTACGAAATCCAGGCTCGGCATCCTTCTGATAGATGCCTCTTTG
>JBAPYC010000848.1:0-5579 GCA_049284535.1 Streptosporangiaceae bacterium | reverse complement strand
TGCGGCTGCGCACCGTCCGCGGGGACTGGCTGTCCGTCCACGCCTCACCGCTGCACGGCGGCAGTCAGCAGTCCACCGTCCTGATCCTCGAGGAGCCCGGGCCCGCCGAACTAACGTCCCTGATCCTGGCCAGCCACAGTGTGACCGGCGCCCAGGCCCGGGTGGTCGGGCTAGTGCTGCGGGGATATTCCACCAAGCAGATCGCCGGCCAGCTGGCCATCAGCCAGTACACCATCCAGGAGCACCTGCGAGCGGTCTTCGACAAACTCGGCGTCCGCAGCCGCCAGGAGCTGGCCGCCGCCCTCATGCGGCCAAGCCGCTAAACCAAAAGCCCACCGGGATGACCCCGCACCCTCCCGTCCGGCGTGCATGTTAATGCGTCGCCACCATATCGGCGACGATCCTCGTCTGCCGCGACGAGCGCTCAGGCAAGCCGCGATCAGGCGTCGGCGAGCGTGGGTGGTACGTGGTCATGAACCGTTCGTGATCCGGAACGTCCCGCCCGCGGATCAGTGGCTAGCTCGGCGGCCCAAGGCCGGTCCGTGCCGGCGCAGGTAACCGCGGTATCCGACTACGGCGATGAGCACGACGAAAAGCCCGAGCCCGACCTGGATCCCGCGGGTCAGTCCGGGCGGATAGATCACCTGGATCAGGTAGTGCGAGATGAACCCGCCCCGGTATCCGGCCTGCCCGCTCCGGCGGAGCAGGTAGTTCTGCAGCGCGGTGAGCGGGCAGGCGAATCCGACCAGTTCCACCAGAACGCCGTACACCGTGGCCGGCAGCTGCACCCAGATGAGCCGCGGCCAGCGCCAGGCCGCGAAGGAGCCGCCCACCACGAATCCGATGAATAGCAGGTGGGCTGCGAGCACGAGGTCAGCGGCAAACAGGTCCCACATCGTGGTCACCGTCAGGGGCGGTACGCCATCTCCAGGATAAGCCCCACGTTGATCACAAGGCATGCCGCGCAGGACCGTCACTAGCAAGACTGATGCGAAAGTCTGCGCCCCCTAGTGCCGCGGACAGGGTCGACCTCAGGCAGCCAGGTAAGGCGGCTCTTTGCGCGGGCGCCCGAAGACTCAGGTTGCGCTCCGTGACGGGCATCCCAGTCAGCCTCCGTCCTCGGCTGGCAGAGCTCACAGCTGCCGACCTACCATGTGGGCATGGTCAAGGTCTCGCGCCACCCGTGGCGCTCGACCCTGTCCGTGGCAGATGCGGATGAGGAGTAGCCCTCGCCGACGGCGCAGGCAAGCCTCTGCGGACAGTGGGAAAAGCGCGGGCTCGCGCCGAAGCATTTAGCGGTGGTCCATGGATTGGATGCCGACGCTGCCGACCCACAGTCGCGCACATACCACCGTCATGTGCATTTCACGATCGAACACATGCGCCGGACGTGTGCGGCCGGGCCGGAATGACCCCGGCCAGCGCCAGCGTCGCGCTGGTGCCCAGCGAGGACTTGCCTGATCTGTTGCCGTTCATGATCACGGCCCGGCAGCATGGCGTGATTCCAGGCGCCCTGTGCGACGCGGAACAGGGAGCGCTCAAGACTAGGTGGCCTCCCTGAAGCGAGACCGGCCACCCCGAAGTTACGCTCGCCAAACCCACCCGTTGAAAGCACTCGAAGGGAGAAATCAATGGCTGCAGACACCAGGACCGAGATACGCGAGATGCTGGGGAGTGTCCCAGGGTTCTTTGAGAACCTGCCGGGCACGCTGCTTGACAGCGAATGGGAAAGCTTCAAGAGCATCGAGCTCAGCGATCAGACTGCGATCCCGAACAAGTACAAGGAGCTGATCGGGATCGCGGTGTCAGGTGCTACGCGCTGTCGCTACTGCGTCTACTTCCACACCGAAGTTGCGCGGCTGTTCGGGGCCACCGACCAGGAGATCAACGAAGCCGCGCTTATGGCGATGCACACCATGAACTGGAGCACCTACCTGAACGCCAGCCAGTACGACTACGCCCGCTTCTGCGACGAAGTAGACCAGGTCACGGCCTACATCAAGAAGCAGGCACCGGCCCAAGTCTAAGCGGACGCCGGGCCCGGTGAGTCTTCGGGCAGGCCCTACGGCCGCTCGTCTGGTCGAGGCAGGCGGGCGGCCGCACGCTCGTAATCACCCAGAAGCGCCCGCAGCCTCGCGACCGCCTCGGGCGGCGTCTGTTCGTCGCCGCCAAGCACGTCCACGGCAAGGCGCACCGCCGCGATCAGAGACGACAGTTCCACCGCACTCACGCGCAGCGCGAAAGCATCATGGCCAGTGCGCTCAACCTTCACACCCTCATGGCCCCTCTCATCATCGCCCCATCCTGGCGAGCCCGAGCATGCAAGGTACCAGTCCTGTGTATCGCTGCGCCAGCGTAAGGACGAGCGACGGAACTGTATAGCCGCCCATTGCATTCCCGACCCGAGAAGCGGGGCGAGGTGCCGCAGCAACAACTCACGAAACCGGCTCGCGAACGGCCGAGGAACCAAGTCAGTAATAATCGCCACCGCCAGCCGCGGCGCAGTGCGCATAGGGAGAGGATGCGAACGCGATGCACGATGACCTCACCGCCCTGGTGATACGTGCGAGAACCGGTGATGAGCAGGCGTGGGACGAACTCGTCGAGCGGTACGCACCTCTGGTCTGGTCCATCTGCCGCAGATACGGACTGGGCCGGGCCGACGCCGAGAACGCCGGCCAGGGCGTCTGGCTGCGGATGGTGGACCACCTTGCGTCCATTCGCGATCCGGCCGCGCTTCCCGGCTGGCTCGCCACCACTACCCAGCGGGAATGCGCCCGGGTCCTGCGCGCAGCACGGAACCAGGAGACTCCCGGACATCCGCTCGAAATCCCGGACATGATCACGGGAGCGGCAGAGTCCGAGCTGCTCAGAGCCGAGCGCCACGCGGCGCTGCGCGAGGCATTCATGCACCTGCCTCCCGGCTGCCGGAAGCTGATCGCCATGCTTGTCCAGGACCCTCCGGTGCCGTACGTCGAGATCAGCGCCAGGCTGGGTATCCCAGTCGGGAGCATCGGGCCCAGCCGCAGCCGCTGCCTGGAGAAACTGCGCCGCTATCCGGCCATCGCCGCCCTGATCAACACCGAGGGCCGGAACGCAGGAGTTGAACTAGATATCCAGCCGACGGCGCAGAGCTGACGGTCAGGTCATCGCTGCGCATGCGGGCCGCGCCGCATGCGTCGAGCCATCGAAATGCTGTCGATCATCGACCGGGGGCTCGATGCCACCCGTCAGCACCGAAGAAGGATCCAGCCCTCATCGGCAGAGGCTGCGAGTAACAGAATCCGTGTTATCTCGTAGCGCTTGACGGTAATCCCGGCATCGATAACGATGTCGGGATCCTCGGGCATAAGACGGCGCGGGCTGCCTTAGTCCGCCGGGAAACATTGGCATGCACTGGCGCACAGAATGCCTGTTCGGGCGCGGCACAAGCTGCCACGCTGGCCTGTAGTGACTGGCGTCAGGCGGCTACGCGCGCCGTCAGGACGCGCCCTGCAGTCGCAGTTCAGATTCCGGCTGTCTCCATGACCCTTCTGTACTGAATAAATATGCGCAGCAGCAACGGCAGCGAACGCCCGCTACTGCCGCTGATGGAGCGGCTGCCGGTGCTTGTTGCGGGGGAAACCGTCAGGGCACGAGCACGATCTTGCCGATGTTCTGGTGTTGCAGGATGCGCCGGTGAGCTGCCACCGCGTCGGCGAAGGAGTAGGTCCTGTCGATAAGGGGCTTGACCTTGCCCTGATCCCAAAGGACGAGAACGGCCTGCAGTTCTTCGCGCAGGATCGCCATCTGTCCCCACAGGTGGCCGATGTTGACGCCGCTGACGGTCAGGTTGCGGTTCATCAGGCCGAGCGGTGTCAGCAGCGGTATGCCCGTCACCTGGGAGAGCAGGCGGGCCGGGCGGCGCCGCGGCCCGCTGGCCAGGTTGGCGAACCCGTACGCTACCAGCCGGCCGCACGGGCGCAGCAGCTTCAGCCCTTTCCGCCAGTCATGGCCGCCGAGCGGGTCCAGCACGATGTCTACGCCCTCGCCAGCGGTCAGCCGGTGGACCTCCACGGCATAGTCAGTGGCGTGGTAGTCGATGGGATGCGCGCAGCCTTCGGCCCTGAGCACGTCGTGCTTGGCGGCCGAGGCCGTGCCGAAGATTTGCAGGTTATCCACGGTGCGGCACAGTTGCAGCACCGCCGTCCCGACTCCGCCGGCAGCCATGTGCACCAGCACCCGCTCACCGGGACGGACGGCCGCGACGCGAAACAGCATGTGGTAAGCAGTCAGGTAGTTGACCGGCAGCGCGGCGGCTTCCTCGAAGCTCATCGCCTCCGGCATCGGCAGCACCTGCCCGGCTGGCACGCAGACCACATCTGCGTGTCCGCCGAAATGGGTCAGGGCCAGCACCCGCTGGCCTGCCGGGTAGCTCTGGACACCGTCGCCGAGCGCGTCGATCACCCCGGCCACCTCATAGCCGACGACGCATGGCGGCTTGGGAGCATCAGGGTACAGCCCCTGGGCGGCCATCACCTCCGCGAAGTTCAGGCCAGCCGCGCGAACACGAATGCGGACCTGGCCCGGGCCGGGCTCAGGATCGGCTGTTTCCCGCACCTGCAGGGCTTCGGGCCCGGCGGCCCTCGTGATCCAGATCGCTCGCATCACCACATCCTCCGCTGAGGACACACACCAGGGCTAGCTCCTCCCGGCCCGCGCCGATTCCGCCCATGGGTTTCAAACTCAACTTAGTAAAGGGTCCCCATCTTCTCCACGTTCTTGACCCTGGCCCGGTTAGACCGAATTCGTCCCGGACGTCATGGTTCCTGCCTCAATATTCATGGCCGCTCCCTTGGGATGCACGCTCATGCCGCGCAGGATGGCTGCGCAGGCTTTACAGCGTCCGGGAGCCGCCGCAATGTCAGGTCATGGTAAACATCACCGGCCGGGCCCCATGTCCTCATCCTGCCGAGCATCCCATCCGGCAGCGGCGCGGCTCCGCTGCAGCAGCGTGCCGGTCCTTCGCTTGCCCTGCGGA
This sequence comes from Streptosporangiaceae bacterium, assembly GCA_049284535.1. Classification (GTDB taxonomy): domain Bacteria; phylum Actinomycetota; class Actinomycetes; order Streptosporangiales; family Streptosporangiaceae; genus Palsa-504. The sequence goes on along the minus strand of JBAPYC010000848.1, from coordinate 559 downwards.
AGTCAAGCGAACGCACTCTCATGGTTGATATGCCTGTGATCGTGAGGCAGGATCGAGGCGCACTGCGCCTCGATCACAGGCATGATCAGGCATTATGCCGCCGAAAGCTTGGTGATCTGATCTTCGATCACCGGCATAGTGCCGCGTGTAGTGCGCTCTCGGCGCAGGCACAGGGGCAGCCGGCCCACTGCGATCGTCATCGGTGTCAGCCGTCCGGACTCGAGGCGATGGAGAGTCCGCGGACTCGGAGTGTGGCCGTTTCTGGTGGGCGCAGCCGCGGACGTAGCCGCCTGGGCGATGATCTTCGTCGCGATACTTGATCGCGTCCGCGCACGAATGGATGATCTGCGCAGTCTGGTCTGCCGATGCCTGGCGGGCTCGCTGTATGAAGGCAGGGACTGTCAGGGCTTATGGGGCCGCCCGGTGCCACCGTGTTCTTCGTCGTTGATGCGATGGCCTGGACGGCGGAGTTTGGACATGGTCTTGGACTCGATCTGGCGGATCCGCTCGCGGGTGACGCCGTAGACCTTGCCGATCTCATCCAGGGTCTTGGGCTGCC
>JBAPYC010000847.1:0-1709 GCA_049284535.1 Streptosporangiaceae bacterium | reverse complement strand
CACCACCACCCAGCCGGTGCGTAGCATTAAAGGCCAGCGGCCGCGGACCGCTGCTCCCATTTCCTAGACCATGTGTCGCACATCAACCGGCAGACATGCGTCGCACATCTGTTGTCGGATCACAAAGGTCGCGACACAATGTCGCGGCCGTTGTCCGAGGGCTAACGATCTTTAACGGCTGGGGTTACCTGTTCGGCGGTCGGCTGGTGCGTCGTGGGGTATCTCAGCTGCATGAGGTATGGCGAGGGTGGTGGGCTGACTGCGCAGGACCGGGCCCGGCGTGAGCAGGTGCGGCTGGCGGCCGCGGAGTTAATCGAGGCGGGGGCCAGTGACCGGGAGGTAGCCCGGCACTTCCGGGAGAATCGTAGGTGCTTGGCCTTGACTCGGCGGACTCGGAGATCATCGTGCAGCGAAGACGACGAGCCCCAGCTTGGAAGGCCTGTATGCGCAGCGGGTCAGCCTGCGTATTCGCTGGTGAGGCGACGCATCAGACTGCCCCTGAGTGACTGTAAGTTCCCGCCGTTGACCGGTCGATCGGGCACGCAGCGGGCACGGCCTGTGCGCCGCCTCTCTCCCCCATCGGACTGACTGCTGCCGACCTATTCGCCGGAGGGGAGGTGTCAAGGGCTGATTCGCGTGCACGTTGACCAGGCACTTTCACCTGTGCTCGCTGCCCTGCGGTCAGATCGGCCCTTGATGCCGTACCACAGGCGTATCACAATCCGACGGCAGTCTGGTGGGGGGCCTTTGCACCTTCCGCGGTCATCCTTAACTGAGTGGTGCGCATGGCTGATAGTGGCTGCCCGCGAGTATTGCGGTTGCGCTGGTTGATGTCAGCTGAGCCCAGGTCACGTCAGGATGGTGGTTCCGGTAGTCGTTGACAATGTGGTAGCCGATGGTGAACGCGGTCCAGTGTGGCACGCCCGGCCCGCCGAACATCCATAGATCGTAGAGGCCGGTGGCGCCGAGCTGGGGCTTTGCCTTTTCCCACAGCATGCATTCCTGGGCTGGGGTGATGGCTTGGTCCCAGGGGTCTGGCGGCCCTGGGAAGGCGGCTTGGTCGAAGGCTGTCGCGATGCCTTCGGTGATGGTCTGCTGGAGCAGGGTCGTCCCGAAGCCGGTCCCGCCGAGAATCCGGACGCTGTGGTTGACCTCGTGGGCTAGGGCGTGTTTCAAAAGTTAGCTGAGTGGTCTAGATGGCCTGAAATGCCGCGTACGGTGACCGGGAATGAGCGAGGTCTCCGGTAGATGAGTCAACGACGAAGAAGACCATCTGCACGGAGACCTCGTGGACACCTTAACGGTGACGGGCGGACCTGAGTGACGCGCAGTGGGCGGTGCTGGAGCCGCTGCTGCCGCGCGGCAAGAAGCCGGGCCGCCCGCCGGAACGGACGAAACGGCAGCTCATCGACGGGATCCGGTGGCGGACCCGGACGGGCGCGCCGTGGCGGGACGTGCCGGCGGCCTACGGACCGTGGCAGACGGTCTACGGCCTGTTCCGGCGCTGGCAGCGGAACGGGACCTGGCGGGCGATCCTGACCGCCCTGCAGGGCCGCGCCGATGCGGCCGGGCTGATCACCTGGGACGTGTCGGTGGATTCCACAGGGCGCGGGCGCACCAGCATGCGGCCGGTGCCCGTAAAAGGGGGGATCTGCAGGCCGAGCCGCCGGGCGGGATCGACGCCGAACCCGCCGATCACGGCTTGGGCC
>JBAPYC010000846.1:0-1848 GCA_049284535.1 Streptosporangiaceae bacterium | reverse complement strand
GGTTCGCAGCAGGTCAGGCCAGCGGGACGTCGCGCGCGAGCTGGCCGTGCAGGATCTGGGTGGCCTTCTCGTTGCGGCCCAGCAGCAGCTGGCCGACGCCGCCGAACGGCAGGCTGTCGGTGACCGTCCGGGCTACCACCCAGTCCTCGTCCCGCACGGCGTGCATGACAATCTCCCAGTTCTTTTCCCGGAAGGCCTTCGCCTTATCGGTCACCGGGAGCTCCGGGACGCAGAACCACAGGTCGACCACGCAGCGGAGCAGGTCGTCTGGGTCCGGCCGGATGTTCCAGATCTCGAAGTGCGCCGGGGCCAGCGCGATGATCGAGGCCGGATAGACGGTGAGGCTGGCGATGGCGTACTTGGCGAACTCGGCGTAGTCGAAGGTCTCGTCCCGGAAGTTTTCCAGGCCGCGCCGGGCCACGACCATCCGCCAGTTCTTCCCGAACGGGTCGCACTTGTAGATGTTGGTGTGGAAGAACGGGCCCACCGTGTGGGGATGCACGAACTGCAGGTGGTAAGCGTCGGTGAAGCCGTCCATGACGGCTTTCCAGTTCATGTCCAGGGTGAAGTTCTCCCGCCGGTACAGCTGCGCGTCGGCCACGCCGCAGGCCCGCACGTCGCGGTCGAGCTCGGGGCCGAGCCAGGCGGCCATGTCCAGCGTCCCGCCGGCTACCGGCAGCATCCAGACCAGGCCGGCGTAATCGCACGCCGGATAGGCGGTGCCGTCGGCCCCGGCCGCTGCCGGCTGGCCGTCCGCGTCACGGGTCACGGTCGCGGTGAGGCCGCCGGCGGTCACGGTCAGTACGTCACCGGGACGGGCCAGCTCCGCGGCGTGCCCGGCGATGCGCGGGTGCTGCGCGAAGACCAGATCGTGCTCGCGGCGCAGGTAGGCGAGGTCGGTGTAGCGGCTGGCGTCCACCCACATCGTGGCGTCGGCTCCGGCGACGCCGGTGATTTCGGCTTCGGCTGCAGCCCGGCCCAGGGCGAGTTCCTCTACCTGTGGTGCCGCAGCACCGGAGCGCGGACAGCGGTGCAGACGGTCGCGTCCGCGGGCGCCACCGCGATCTACCTGGCCGCCGCGCTGCGCGACAACGGAGGAGGCACCGTGGTAACGGCTGACAGCCGGCCCGAGCGGGCCGATGCGGCCAACCGCAACCTGGCGGCCGCCGGCCTGGGCGGGTTCGCCGACGTGCGCTGCGGGGATCCGCTGGAGGTGCTGGCCGGCCTGCCCGGCCCAGTCGACGTGCTTGCCATCGACGGATGGCCCGACCTGGCCGAGCCGTCGCGGGCGCTCCGCGTCCTGGAGCTGGTGCAGGCGCGGCTGCGACCCGGAGCGCTGGTCCTGAACGACGGCCACGAGCCGGACTACGTCGGCTACGTGCGCGGACCGGGCAGCTCGCTGCGGACTTCGTTCCTGGATGTCGGCGTGCTGTCGGTAGCCCTATGAACACGGTGACTATGAACACGGTGACTGTGAACGCGGCGGCTATGAACGCCGGGGTCCGGCGGCGGCCGACGGTAGTCGCGCACAGCGGGCAGCTGCCCGAGGCGGGCTCGTTCATCACGGCCGACGCAGCCGGCACGCCGCTGCTAGTGGTCCGGCAGGACGACGGTTCGGTCCGTGCGCTGGCCAACGTGTGCCGGCACCGCGGCGCGCGGGTGGAGACCGAGCTGGCCGGGCGGCGCAAGATGTTCGCCTGCCCGTACCACCGCTGGTGTTACAGCCGTACCGGGGCGATCCGCTCCATCCCGTTCGACGACGGGTTCACCGGAGTGGCCAAGGCGGACCTGGGGCTGGTCGAGCACCCGAGCTTTCAGACCGGGAACCTGGTGTTGGTGGTTCCGGAC
>JBAPYC010000845.1:0-6663 GCA_049284535.1 Streptosporangiaceae bacterium | reverse complement strand
GGCGAGACTCGAGCCGACGATCGCGTCTCCGATGCAGCGATGGAAGACCGCAAGCGCGTGGGGTACTTCTGATGGCTACCTCCCGGGAGATGCTTGACACCGATCTGCTGCGCCTCGTCACGGCGGGCTCGGTCGACGACGGCAAGTCGACGCTGATCGGCCGGCTGCTGTACGACTCCAAGTCGATCTTCGCCGACCAGCTGGAGGCGGTCGAGCGGACCAGCCGGGACCGGGGTGAGGAGCAGACCAACCTGGCCCTGCTCACCGACGGCCTGCGGGCCGAGCGGGAGCAGGGCATCACCATCGACGTGGCCTACCGGTACTTCGCCACGCCACGGCGGAAGTTCATCATCGCCGACACCCCGGGCCACATCCAGTACACCCGCAACATGGTGACCGGGGCGTCAACGGCCGACCTGGCCATCGTGCTGGTCGACGCGCGCAACGGCCTGACCGAACAGTCCCGGCGGCACGCCTTCCTGACGACCTTGCTGCGCGTCCCGCACATGGTGCTGGCCGTGAACAAGATGGACCTGGTGGACTACAAGGCCGAGGTCTTCGAGCGGATTTCCGAGGAATTCTCGGCTTTCGCCACCAAGCTGGACATCGGCGACCTGACCTTCATCCCGATCTCCGCGCTGCATGGCGACAACGTGGTGGACCGTTCGGCCAACATGGGCTGGTACGACGGGCCGTCGCTGCTGCACCACCTGGAGCACGTGCACATCGCCTCGGACCGGAACCTGATCGACGTCCGGTTCCCGGTCCAGTACGTGATCCGGCCGCACGCGTCCACCGACGCTGACCTGCATGATTACCGCGGCTATGCGGGCCAGGTGGCCGGCGGCGTGCTCAAGCCGGGCGACGAGGTCACGCACCTGCCGTCGGGGTTCTCCACCAAGGTGCAGCGGATCGAGTCGGCCGGCACCGAGGTGGCCGAGGCGTTCGCGCCCATGTCGGTGACCCTGCTGCTGGACGACGACGTGGACATCTCCCGCGGCGACATGATCTGCCGCCCGCACAACAGGCCGGCCGTGGCCCAGGACATCGAGGCCATGGTCTGCTGGATGGGTTCGGACTCGGTCCTGCAGCGGCGCAGCCGGCTGATCGTCAAGCACACCTCGCGTACGGTCAAGGCCATCGTCACCGACCTGCACTACCGGATCGACGTGAACACCCTGCACCGGGACGAGGACGCTACCCAGCTCGGGCTGAACGAGGTGGGCCGGGTGCGGCTGCGGCTGACCCAGCCCATCTTCTGCGACCCCTATAACCGCAACCGCACGACCGGTGGCCTCATCCTGATCGACGAGGGCACCAACGCCACCGTGGGCGCGGCCATGATCACCGAAGCCAGCTAGCGGGGGTTGCTGGGGCGCGGCGGGGTAGGGTCCGGGTGTGACCGCCGACCAGACCCCGTTTCATGACCTGACCGACTTCGTGGCTATCCCGCGTACCGGGGCGCTGCGGCTGGCTCCGGACGGGAGCTGGCTCGCCGCTACCGTGCAGACGCTCAGCCCGGACAAGAAGAAGTACCTGACCAGCATCTGGCGGATCGACGTGGCCGGCGGCCCGCCCCGGCGGCTGACCCGGTCGGCGGAGGGTGAGGGCAGCCCGCGGTTCCTGCCCGACGGCTCGCTGCTGTTCACCTCCAAGCGTCACGACCCAGCCAAGGCCAAGGACGAGGCGGCCGAGGCGCCCTCGCTGTGGCTGCTGTCGGCCGGCGGCGGGGAGGCCGGGGTGGTGGCGGCCCTGCCCGGCGGTATATCCGCGGCCGAGGTGGCCCGCGAGGCGGGCCGCATCGTGGTCAGCTCACCGGTGCTGCCCGCTGCCAGCTCCAACGGGGCCAGTTCCAACGGGGCTGACTCCAACGGGGCCAGAACCGACGACGAGCAGCTGCGCAAGGAGCGTAAGGACGCCGGCGTGACCGCGATCCTGCACGACTCGGCCCCGGTCCGGTACTGGGACCACGACCTGGGCCCGGACCAGCCCCGGCTGTTCGCCCTGGACTCCGACCAGGCCCTGCAGACCGAGGTCGGCTGGGCGGGCGGCGACAAAGAGCCCCAGGTGAGTGAAGACGCCGAGAACGCGGCCACAGCGCAAGGGGCCGAACGGGCTGCCTTTACCGCCCGGCTCCGCGACCTGACGCCGGACCCGGGGCGGGCGCTGGACGATCAGGACTTCGAGCTCACGCCGGACGGCACGTCGGTTGTCACCGGCTGGTGGGAGTGGGACCCTGCGGGCGATTCCCACAGCGACCTGGTCCTGATCGACGTGGCCACGGGCAAGCGCCGGGTGCTGCTCAGTGAGCCCCACAGCGACTTCGGCAGCCCCCGGATCTCGCCCGACGGACGGTTCATCGCCTGCCTGCGCGAGATCCACGACACCCCGGACCAGCCGCTGGATATCACCCTGGTGCTGATCGACACCGAAGGCCCAGAAGACGGAGCCGCGCAGGCTGGCCAGACCGCGGCCGGCCGGGACCTGCTGCCCGGCCTGGACCGCTGGCCCCACGCGGCGGCCTGGGGGCCGGACAGCCGCACGCTGTACTTCACCGCCGACGACGGCGGCCGCGGCCCGGTGTTCCGGGTCGACGTCGAATCCACCCGCGTCGACCGGGTGACCGACGACGACGGGAACTACACCGACCTGAACCCGGCCCCGGACGGGCGGTACCTGTACGCGCTGCGATCCGCGGTGGACTCCCCGCCGACACCGGTCCGGATCGACCTGACCACCGGCGCCGAGCCGGCCCCGCTGGAGTGCCCGGGCCTGCCGGTCCACGTACCGGGCCGGTGCGAAGACGTCTCGGCCACCGCCGACGACGGGCACCCGATCCGGTCCTGGCTGGTGCTGCCCGAGGGCGCCTCGCCCGAGCACCCCGCGCCGCTCCTGCTGTGGGTGCACGGCGGCCCGCTGAGCAGCTGGAACTCCTGGTCGTGGCGGTGGAACCCGTGGCTGATGGCGGCCCGCGGCTACGCCGTGCTGCTGCCCGATCCGGCCCTGTCCACCGGGTACGGCCGCGACTTCGTGGCCCGCGGTCACCGCGAGTGGGCGGCCCGGCCGATGGCGGACATCATGGCCGCGACCGAGGCCGCGGCGGGCCGGCCCGACATCGACGCCGACCAGGTGGCCATGATGGGCGGGTCGTACGGCGGCTACATGGCCAACTGGATGGCCGGGCACACCGACCGGTTCCGGGCCATTGTCAGCCACGCCGGGCTGTGGCACCTGGACCAGATGTTCGGCACCACCGACCACCCCATGTTCTGGCGGCGGCAGTTCGGCGACCCGCTGCGCGACCCGGCGATGTACCAGGCCAATTCCCCGCACCAGTACATCGGGCAGATCAGCACACCGATGCTGGTCATCCACGGCAACAAGGACTACCGGGTGCCGGTGGGCGAGGCGCTGCGGCTGTGGTGGGACCTGACCAGCCACGGCGCCGAGGCCAAGTTCCTGTACTTCCCGGACGAGAACCACTGGATCCTGACCCCCGGCAACGCGCGGATCTGGTACGAGACCGTGTTCGCGTTCCTGGCCCAGCACGTGCTCGGGCAGGAGTGGGAGCGGCCGAGGCTCCTCTGATTTTCCGGGGGGTGCGGGGGGTCGTCCCCCCGTGGGCCAGCAGAGCTCCCTTTAGGGCCCTTTAGGGTGGGGGGATGGCCCGAGCTGACCTCGACAAGAAACCGGGCGACGTGGCGGCGATGTTCGACGCCATCGCCGGCCGCTACGACCTGCTGAACGACATCTTGTCCGGCGGCCAGGTCCGGCTCTGGCGGCGGGCCGTGGCCCGGATCACCGGGGCGCGCCCGGGCGAGCGCGTGCTCGACCTGGCCGCGGGCACCGGCACGTCCACGCTGACCTTCACCGCCACCGGCGCCGACGCCGTGGCCTGCGACTTCTCCCTGGGAATGCTCCAAGCCGGCAAAGCGCGGCGGGCAGGCCGCCAGCCCCGCGACGGCGAGGGCCGGCTCGGGTGGATCGCTGGTGATGCCCTCAGGCTGCCGTTCCGGGACGGGGCGTTCGACGCGGTGACGATCTCGTTCGGGCTGCGGAACGTGGCCGACACCAAGGCGGCGCTGGCCGAGATGCGGCGGGTCACGCGGCCCGGGGGCCGGCTGGTGGTGTGCGAGTTCAGCACGATCACGATCGCCCCCGTCGATATGCTGTACCGGCGTTACCTGATGAAAGCACTGCCGGCCATCGCCCGCCGGGTGGCCCGCAGTCCCGAAGCCTACGAGTACCTGTCCGAGTCGATCGCGGACTGGCCGGGCCAGCAGGAACTGGCCAGCCTGATCGAGGAGGCCGGCTGGACGTCGGTACGCTGGCGCGACCTGAGCCTGGGCGTGGTGGCCGTGCACGTCGCCCGGTCGCCGCGTGAAAACCGCCCGCTCTGACCCGGCGTCAAGCCATGGCCGGCCGGGTCTAAACTAATGGCAAAGAATTTGTGAAGCGGTTCACAAGAACGATTCAGGATCTGATCACGTGACCGAACACGCTCCCCCTCACCCAGCTTCCAGTCCCCCTTCACCCGCCGACGACGCGGACGTCATCGTCGTGGGTGCCGGGCCGTCCGGCTCGACCACCGCCTACTACCTGGCCCAGTCCGGGCTGGACGTGCTGCTGCTGGAGAAGTCCCGGTTCCCCCGGGAGAAGGTCTGCGGCGACGGGCTGACCCCGCGCGCGGTCAAGGCCCTGGTGGGCATGGGGATCAGCGTCGGTGAGCAGGACGGCTGGGTGCGCAACAAGGGGCTGCGCGTGATCGGCGGGGGCAAGCGGCTGGACCTGCCCTGGCCGGAGCTGTCCAGCTATCCCGGTTACGGCCTGGTCCGGACGCGCAACGACCTGGACGAGGCGCTGGCCCGCCGGGCCGAGAAGGCCGGCGCGCGGCTGCACGAGGAGATCACCGTGACCGGCCCGGTCCGGGACGAGCGCACCGGCCGGATCACCGGCGTCACCGCCCGCCCGGCCGGCGGCGAGGCGCGCACCTACCGGTCCCGGGTCATCGTGGCCGCGGACGGCAACTCCTCCCGGCTGTCGGTGGCCATGGGCCTGCGTAAGCGCGACGACCGGCCGCTCGGCGTGGCCGTGCGGACCTACTACCGGACCCCGCGGCACGACGACGACTACCTGGAGTCCTGGCTCGATCTGTGGGATGGCGACCGGCTGCTGCCCGGGTACGGCTGGATCTTCGGCATGGGCGACGGCACCTCCAACGTCGGTCTGGGACTGCTCAACACCAGCGCCGCGTTCGCCCACACCGACTACCACGCACTGCTGCGCCGCTGGCTGAAGGGCATGCCGGCCGAGTGGGGCTTTACCGAGGAGAACCGGACCGAGCCGGTCCGCGGCGCGGCCCTGCCCATGGGCTTCAACCGCACCCCGCACTACTACCAGGGCATGCTGCTCGCCGGCGACGCCGGCGGCATGGTGAACCCGTTCAACGGCGAGGGCATCGCCTACGCGATGGAGTCGGGCGAGATCCTGGCCCGGACCATCACCCAGGCGCTGGCCCGGAGCCGGGCGGCCGAGACCGAGCGGGTGCTGGCGGGCTACCCGCACGCGCTCAGCCAGGCCTACGGCGGCTACTACTCCCTGGGCCGCCAGTTCGTGAAGCTGATCGGCAAGCCAGGTCTGATGCGCTTCGCCACCAGCCATGCCATGAACCGGCCGGCCCTGATGAGGTTCGCGCTGAAACTGATGGCCAATCTGACCGATACCGGCGGGGACGCCACAGACCGGCTGGTCAACGCCATGGCACGCCTCGCACCTAACCCTGAGTGAGTAGCTATGCAGGTCTTCCCTAGGATAAGCAGTTGGCATCCGGCCCGTGGAGGGAGGAAATAACGATGAGGCTGTACGTTCCGATCTTCGTGCTGGCCCTGCTGGCCCTCGGTTTCGCCTCTTTCTCGGTTACCTTCGGTGCCTTCGCCGGCCCGAAGCGCTGGAACCGCGCCAAGCTGGAAAGCTACGAGTGCGGCATCGAGCCGACGCCCACGCCGCCGGGGGGCGGCCGGATCCCGGTGAAGTACTACCTGACCGCGATGCTGTTCATCGTGTTCGACATCGAGATCGTCTTCCTGTATCCCTGGGCGGTCGCGTTCAACCTGCTCGGCTCCTTCGGCCTGGTCGAGATGGTCACCTTCGTCATCGTCGTGCTCGTCGCGTACGCCTACATCTGGCGGCGCGGCGGCCTGGAATGGGATTAGCCATGGGTCTTGAAGAAAAGCTGCCGAGCGGCCTGCTGCTGACCTCGGTCGAGAAGGCCGCTGGGTGGGCCCGGGCCCGCTCGGTCTGGCCGGCCACCTTCGGCCTGGCCTGCTGCGCCATCGAGCTATTCCAGACCGGCGGGCCAAAGCACGACCTGGCCAGGTTCGGCATGGAGCGGGCCTCGAACACCCCGCGGCAGGCCGACCTGATGATCGTGGCCGGCCGGGTCAGCCAGAAGATGGCCCCGGTGCTGCGGCAGATCTACGACCAGATGTCCGACCCCAAGTGGGTCATCTCCATGGGCGTGTGCGCCTCCAGCGGCGGCATGTTAAACAACTACGCCATCGTGCAGGGCGTGGACCACATCGTGCCGGTCGACATCTACCTGCCCGGCTGCCCGCCGCGGCCGGAAATGCTGCTCGACTCCATCGTCAAGCTGCACGACAAGAT
>JBAPYC010000844.1:0-7857 GCA_049284535.1 Streptosporangiaceae bacterium | reverse complement strand
CGCTGGCCGGGTGCGCGCGGTTCGACGCTGCGCTCGGGCAGCGGCAGGCCATTGTCAGCTTTACCGACAGCGCCACCAAGGCCCAGAAGCTGACTGTGCGCTCGGCTTGCGCAAAGGTGCCGAACGTGACGCCCCAGGCGCTGCCGTCAAACGGCAGCACCCCTTATGCATTGCAGCAACTGACGTTCGAGATCGACCACGCCTCCGACGCGAACGTGGCCCAGCTGGAAAAGTGCCTGGCCCAGTTCCCGGTGGTGGCCGGCGTAACGCTCCAGGATTCGAGCGACGACAGCTGATTCTGGCTCGCCCGGGATGGAAACTCCTGGTCAGGCCCCTTGGTGAGGTGCCGTCCGAGGTTATTTTCACCGCTGAAGGTCTCATGTATAGTGGACCGACGTTTGTTTCCCGATAAAAACGATAGAAATTAGGTACTAGATGCGACGTGTCACGACCGCCGCCTTGGTCGGCGCCGCCTTGCTGCTAGCGGGCTGCTCATCCTCTTCATCCTCTTCGTCCGCGAGTTCTGATCCAAACACAAGTTCGACTGCTGCTGGAAGTCCCGTAACGGTTCGCCTTGGTTTTCTTACTAACATCACCCACGCCTCCGCGCTGGTCGGCCTGAAGAACGGTTACTTCACCAAGGATCTCGGCTCAGCCGGCACCGTGAAGCCCACGTCATTTGCCACTGGCACTGAGGAGACCACGGCCCTGCTGGCCGGGCAGCTCGACGTGGCCTACGTCGGGCCCAACCCGGCGATCAACGCCTGGCAGAAGTCGAACGGCACCGCGATCAAGGTCATCTCCGGGGCCGCGGAGGGTGGCGCCTCGCTGGTGGTCAAAAAGGGCATCACCGGGGCCACGCAGCTCAAGGGCAAGACGCTGGCCAGCCCCTCGCTGGGCAACACCCAGGACGTCGCCCTGCGCTACTACCTCAAGCAGAATGGCATCACGACGACCGCCACCGGCGGCGGTGACGCCTTCGTCAAGCCGACCACGCCCAACTCGGCCGCGGTGCTGGAGTTCAAGTCCGGCCAGATCGCCGGCGGCTCGGAGCCCGCCCCCTACGACGTCGAGATGGTCGCCGACGGCGGCACGGTGCTGCTGAGCGAGACCGGCGTCACCACCATCATGGTCGTGACGCAGAGCTTCCTGTCCGCCCACCCCGCCGTGGTCGCGGACCTGCTCAAGGCCCAGATCCAGGCCAACGACTTCATCAAGTCCAACCCCACGACCGCACAGACCGACGCCAACACCGAGCTGGGTTCCTTCACCGGCAAGCCGCTCAAGGCCAGCGTCGTCGCGGCCGCGTGGAAGGAAATCACCTTCACCAACGACCCGGACGAATCCTCGCTGACGACCGACGCATCGCAGGCCATGTCGCTTGGCCTGCTCAAGCCGGTCAACCTGAAGGGGATCTTCGATGTAGGCCCGCTCAACACGGCGCTGGCCGCGGCCGGCGAATCGCAGATCAGCTCCTAGGCGCGACGAGGCAGGTGAGTTCCGTGGTAGTTACCGACCGCCGCGCAGCCCCCCCGACGGCGGCGGCCGTCCGGCTGGCGAGTGTGTCCAAGGTGTTCGGGCGCGGTGATTCCGCTGTCCGCGCGCTGGACCAGGTGTCGCTCAACGTGGCACCAGGAGAATTCACCTGCCTCATCGGCGCTTCCGGGTGCGGCAAATCCACGATGCTCTCCCTGGTGGCCGGGCTGGAGAAGCCCACGACCGGGGAGGTCTCGGCCGATGGCCGGGTCGCGTTCATGTTCCAGGAGCCCGCGCTGTTCCCATGGCTCACGGCCGCGGGCAACGTCGAGCTGGCCCTGCGGGCGCGCGGCGCGGGCAAGGCCGAGCGGCAGCAGCGGGCCGCGGAACTGCTCGAGACCGTGCACCTGGGCGGTTTCGGCGGTAAGCGGCCGCACGAGCTGTCGGGCGGCATGCGGCAGCGGGTCGCGCTGGCCCGCTCGCTGGCCCAGGACGCCGACATCTTGCTGATGGATGAGCCGTTCGGCGCCCTGGACGCCATGACCAGGGATGTGCTGCACGACGAGCTGGATCGTGTCTGTGCCGGGCGCCAGCTCACCGTCCTGTTCGTCACCCATGCCGTGACCGAAGCGGTGCGCCTCGGTGATCGCGTGGTGCTGCTCAGCAGCCGTCCCGGCCGGGTCATCACCGAGTTCGACGTCCCGATCGAGCGTCCGCGCCGGATCGACTCGGCGCCGGTCGCGGAGCTGGCCGCGCAGGTTACCGACCGGCTGCGGGAGGAGATGAGCCGCGATGACCACTGAGAATGAGCTTCCCGCCCGCGACGTTCACGAGCCGTCCTTCGGCGATCGCGACACGCCGGAATACGTGGAGCGGCTGACCTACCTGGAGTCCCTCGAGGTCGAGACTCCGCAGGAACAGCGCGCTCGCGCGGCGGGGACCCACGTATGGAGCCGGACCTGGCCGGTGCTGCTGGCCATCGCCATCGTGCTGGTGATCTGGCAGCTGATCCACCTCAGCGGCTGGAAGAAGGACATCTTCCCCGGCCCCGGCGCCACCTTGTCCGACCTGTGGGATCAGGCCAAGACCGGGCTGCTGTGGCACGCGATCCGCACCACGGCCGAGCGTGCCATCATCGGCTTCGGCCTAGCCGTGGTGGTCGGCTCGGTCGTCGGCGCGCTGGTGTCCCGGATCAAGCCGCTGCGGGCCGCGGTCGGCTCGCTGATCACCGGGCTGCAGACCATGCCGTCCATCGCCTGGTTCCCGTTCGCCATCATCTTGTTCGGGATCAACACCAGCGCGATCTTGTTTGTCATCATCCTCGGCGCGGCTCCGTCGATCGCCAACGGCCTGATCGCAGGCGTGGACTACACCCCGCCGCTGCTGCTCAAGGCGGGCGCGATGATGGGGCTCCGGCGGTTCTCGCTGTACCGGCACCTGATCCTGCCGGCCTCGCTGCCCGCCTTCGTGGGGGGGCTGAAGCAGGGCTGGGCGTTCGCCTGGCGCAGCCTGATGGCCGGGGAGCTGCTCGTCGTCATCGCGAACCAGCCGTCCCTGGGCGTGCTGCTATCCACCGACCAGGACCAGACCGACATGCCGAGCACGGTCGCGATCATGATCGTGATCCTGATCCTCGGCATCCTGGTGGACCAGCTGTTCAACCAGGCCAACGGGGCCATCCGCCGCCGCTGGGGCCTGACCGGCAACAACTGACCCGGGGCAGCTGACCGCAACGGCTGACCCGGGTCAGCTGACCGGCAACAGCTGACCGGCAACAGCTGACCCGGGCATGGCCGGAGCGCAGCGCAGATCAAGTAGCGCGGTCAGCCGAGCAGGCGCTTGGCCGCCGCCGCGATGTGGTCAGCGTCGATCCCGGCGGCGCCGAGGAGCTCGGTGGGTGTCCCCGAACCGGGCAGCTCGCGGACGGCCAGGTGCTCCACGGACAGCTCGGCGCGGCGGCCCTCGGCGGTGAGCGCGTCCAGCACGGCCGAGCCCAGGCCGCCCTCGGGATGGTGGTCCTCGGCCAGCACGAAGCGCCCGCCGGTGGCCTCGGCGGCGTCCGCGAGCGCAGCCGCGTCGACCGGCTTGACCGAGTACAGGTCGATGACCCGGGCGCTGATGCCGTCCCCGGCGAGCTGATCGGCGGCGGCCAGGCACTCGTGCAGGGTCACGCCCGCGCCGACCAGCGTGACCTGGTCCGCATCCGAAGAGCGCAGCACCTTGGCGCCACCGACCGGGAACGACTCACCCGTGTCGTAGAGCACCGGGTAGGCGCCGCGGGTGGTCCGCAGGTAGGAGATGCCCTCCAGGTCGGCCATGGTCTGGACCAGGGCGGCGGCGCTGGTGGCGTCGCTCGGGTACAGCACGGTGGAGCCCTGCACGGCGCGCAGCATGGCCAGGTCTTCCAGTGCCATCTGCGACGGCCCATCGGCGCCGATCTCGACGCCCGCATGCGAGCCGGACAGGCAGATGCTGGCCTGGGAGATGGCGGCCATCCGGATGAAGTCGTAGGCCCGGGACAGGAACGCGGCGAAGGTCGACGCGAACGGCCGGTAGCCGCGCACCCCGACTCCCACGGCCGAGGCGACCAGCTGCTGCTCGGCGATGTACATCTCGAAGTAGCGCTCGGGATAGGCCTTGGCGAACTCATTCGCATAGGTGGAGTTGCTGACCTCGCCGTCCATGGCCACGATGTCCTGGCGGGCGCCGATCGCCGCCAGCGCGTCGCCGTAGGCCCGGCGGGTGGCCACCTTCTGGCCGCGGTCATAGGACGGCAGCTTGATCTCACCGTGCCCGCCGGCCAGGCGGCGCGGGGTGCCGGTCTCCTCCGGTGCCGGGCCCCGGACGAGCAGATGGCGCTCGCCGCCGAGCTCGATGATGGCCCGTTCGGCCATTTCCGCCGGAAGCGGCTTGCCGTGCCAGTCCTCACGGTCCTCCACCTCGGAGAAACCGCGGCCCTTGATCGTGCGGGCCAGGATGACGGCCGGCTGCTCCCCGGCCAGGTCGCCTGCTTCGGCCAGGGCCTTGTCGATCGCGGCTACGTCGTGCCCGTCGATGACGAAGGCCCGGGCGCCGAACGAGGTCACCCGGCGGCGGTAGGTTTCCAGGTCCCAGGACAGCTCGGTGGGCCCGCGCTGGCCGAGCCGGTTCACGTCGACCATGGCGATGAGGTTGTTGAGCTTGTAGTGCGAGGCCTTGTCGAGCGCCTCCCAGATCGAGCCCTCGGCCATCTCGCTGTCCCCGCACAGCACCCACACCCGGTAAGGCAGCTCGTCGAGGTACTTGCCGGCCAGCGCGACGCCCACGCCGTCCGGCAGGCCCTGGCCGAGGGATCCGGTGGCTACGTCGACCCACGGCAGCGCCGGGGTGGGATGGCCCTCGAGCCGGGAACCGAAACGCCGGTAGCCGGTCATCAGCTCCTCGTCGGAAACGACCCCGACCGCCTTGAAGACCGAGTAAAGCAGCGGCGAGGCGTGCCCCTTGGAGAAGATGAGGTGGTCGTTAGCCGGGTTGTCTGGCTTGTCCCAGTTGTAGCGCAGGTGCCGGCTGACCAGGACCGCCAGCAAGTCCGCGGCCGACATGCTCGAGGTCGGGTGCCCGGACCCGGCGGACGTGCTGGAGCGGATGGAGTCCACCCGGAGCTGCTGGCCGAGTTCCGCGGCTAGGGCGAGGTTGGCGTCGGTGGTGGGAGCCGCCATGGGCACCTCCAGGCTTGAGTGCGGCGGGCCGGAGTGCGTCGCGTACCCACGTGGCCCCGGCCAAACACCGTGCGGGCAACTGTTTTCACCCTAGACCGCGTCGGCCCCGGGGCGGCACGCCAGGTTCAGCGGTAGGGGATCGCCAGCTCGTTCAGCAGGTTTTTCAGTGCCCGCGCGGCCCGCGTGAAGGCCTCCGGGCCGCTGAACCCGCCGAACCGGCCCGCCTGCGCCAGGTGCGGTTCAAGCGAGACGAAGCCGTCGAAGCCCGAGTCCCGCAGGGCGGCGAGGGTCTGGCGCACCTCCCCGTCGCCCTCACCCGCGGGCACCACCCGGCCGTCCGCGGCCAGTGCGTCCTTGACCTGCAGGTAGACCAGGTGCGGCCGGAGCAGCTCGTAGCCCTGGGTGAACGGCCGGACGCCGCACTGGACGAAGTTGGCCGCGTCGAACGTGGCCCGCAGGGCGGGGGAGCCGACCGAGGTGATCAGGTCGGCGCACCGCTCGGGGATGTCGCCGAAGATCTCCTTCTCGTTCTCGTGCGCCAGCACCAGGCCGCGCTCGGCGGCGATCTGGGCCAGCGCGGCCATCCGGTCGATGACCTGCTGCCGGTAGCGCTCCGGCGGTTCGCCCGGCGGGATGAAGAACGAGAACACGCGCACGATCCGCACGCCGAGCCGGGCCGCGACGTCGCCGATCCGGCGCAGCCGGTCGAGCTCGGGACCGATCGGCGCGTGCACGCTGATCTTGCCGATGGGCGAGCCGATGGCGGAAACCCGCACCCCGGCACCGTCCAGCTCAGCCCCGAACGCGTCCAGCTGGGTGTCGGTGAGGTCGGCCACGTTGACCCGCCAGGCGCTGCGCAGCTCGAGATGCGCGATGGACTCGGCGGCCAGGGTGGCGAGCTGCTCGCGCGGGTCGGGGGAGATCTCGTCGGCGAACCCGCTAAGCGTGACGGTCATCAGAAACCGCCCGCGAAATCCCTAGCTTCAGCCATGGGGAGGTAGGGGCGACGTTGCTTGAACGTTGCGCTGGTTCTCGGCATAGCGGTTGACAGCCTCCAGGGTGGCACCGCCTGCAGTGGCGGCATAGCTGCTGGTCTACAAGGTCGGCGGACGCCGGGGCAAGTGCTGGAACTCCTGCCGTAAAAGCCGCGGCGAGCGGCTTTTGAGTTGCTTGACCAGCCCGTGATCCCGTATTGCGGATCGCAGGCCACGAGCAGGTGCACTGGTCCAGCATGGTTTTTAGTGCCACGATCGGCGCGTCCCGTTCGGGTCTACGGCGAGCTGCAGTATGGTCGTTACTGTGTTCGAGACGGTGCGCTACACCTACCGGCTGCGGCCTGGCGCGCAGGCAGAACGCGCGCTGCTCACCGAGTGGGGCCGGTGCCGGTGGCTGTGGAACGAAGCTGTTCACCAGCACAAGGCCGGGCGCAAGCCAACGATGTGCAAGCTGTCGAAGCTGCTGACCGCCGCCCGGGCGGCGAATGAGTGGCTCCGCGACGGCTCCCAGGTCGCTCAGCAGCAGATGCTGCGGAGGTACATGCTGGCCCTGGACCACTCTTTCACGGTTAGGGGGCGCCGCAGGCCGGCCCTCAAGCGGCGCAAGGACACCTTGCCGTCGCTGGAGTACACCACCCGCGGGTTCCGCATCCGCGGCAGCCGCCTGCTGCTCCCCAACGGGGTGAGCGTCCCGGTGGTCTGGTCCCGCGACCTGCCGTCCGCGCCCAGCAGCGTCCGTATCTACCAGGACAGCCTGGGCCACTGGTACGCCTCCTTCGTCGTGACCCGCGACCCGGTGCCCGCCCCGCCCGCTGACGGGCAGATCGGTATCGACTGGGGCATGAAGGTCACGGCCACGGCCACCGACCCGGCCTATGACCTGCCGTACGGCGGGTACCGCAAACGCTGCGCCGCTGCACTGGCCCGGGCGCAACGGCGCATGTCCCGGCGTCGCCGCCAGAGCGGCCAGGCCCCCTCGAACGGATACCGCCGCGCCCGGCGCCAAGCCGCGCAGCTGCACAAAAAAGCCGCACGGCAGAACACTCATGCGGCCCGCGTCTGGGCTAAGCGGGTGGTGGATGATCACCAGCTGATCGCGGTGGAGGATTTCCGGGCGCTGTTCCTGGCCAGGTCCACGATGGCACGTAAGTCCGCTGACGCGGCGATCGGCGCGGCTAAAAGGGAACTGATCGAGCGTGGCACGCGCGCGGCCCGGAAGGTGGTGCTGGTCCCGCCCGCCTATACCACGATGACGTGCGCTGATTGCGGTACGAGAGCCAAGGAACGCCTCACGCTCGCCGAACGAACCTTCGCATGCGCGGCCTGCGGATGCATCGCCGACCGCGACCGGAACGCCGCGAGGGTCATCCTCGCCATGGCAGAACGCGGCCATGCTGGTGCCGACGACATAAGACACCCCTCCCGCCTCCCTTCCGGGGCCGCGGGCGGTATGCGGTCCGAGCCACAAATCCTCCGGCATTCAGCCACGGGGAAGCGTTAAGAAAGGCGGACTGCCCGTCCGGTACGGGCCGACTCATACACGGCGCAGACGATCTCGAGCGCGTCGCGGCCGTCCTGCCCGCCGACGGCGGGCTCGCGGCCCTCGCTGATCGCGGCCAGCAGGTCAGCGAGCTGGGCGGCGTGCGCGGCGACCTCGATGGCGGCCGGGTCCGCGGCCGCTCCCGCGC
>JBAPYC010000843.1:0-3557 GCA_049284535.1 Streptosporangiaceae bacterium | reverse complement strand
CGTTTCATGATCATGGCCAGAAGCGCCCAAATAACGGTCGAAACTGGCCATGATCATGAAACTGCACACCCGGGGCGGGAGCACGGGTGGGCAGAGCCGGGCCAGCTCCCGTCCCCGCGCCAGCGCGGCCACGCCGCTGGAGTCGATGAGTCCATCCCGGCCAGATCAACGATGATCACCGGCTGGCGGGCCGCTATCACCGCGAATGCGGCCACGACAGCGGCGGCGTCCGCTAGGTCAAGCTCTCCGCGCAGCTCGGCGATGACGTGACCATCACCGTAGCGGGTACTCATATCCACACTGAACACGCGGACACCCCTTCCTGCTTTGCAGCAAGGCGGGGTCCCGGCCAGCCGGCGAGTTCGCCAGCTTTCGTTATAGCTGTTCCCCCTGATGCTCATCGCCGGCGCGGGCAGGCGTGTCTTCCAGGTCAAGCAACCGCGAGCGGAGATGCCGGAGCGCATGGGCGCGCAGCCGGGAGACGTGCATCTGCGAGATCTGGAGCCGCCGGCCGATCTCCGTTTGCGTCAGGCCGCCGCCAAAGTTCATCACCAGGATGCTCTGCTCGCGCGGGGTCAGCTCGCCCCAATGGGTGGCGACGGCCCGCATGCCGAGCATGTGCTCCAGCCGCGGATCCTCCTCGCCGAGGTATTCCGCCAGGGTTCTCGGGCCGGGCTGGCCGGCTAGCGGCGCATCCAGCGAAAATGGCTGGAAGGCCAGCTCAGCCAGCTGGGCCCGGCGCAGCTTATCCCGGCCGACACCGAGGTGCCGGGCCAGATCGGATTCGGTCGGCGTACGGCCTAGGTCCTGGGTGAGCTGCCCGGTCGCCGCACGGACATTGAGCATCAGCTCCTGCGCGGGCCGCTCGACATGGATCGCCCAGCGTCTGTCACGCAGGTGCCGCTTGATCTCACCGTCCATGGACGGCCACGCATAGGCGGTCAGGCTGCGGCCCCGCCCCGGATCGAAATTATTGATCGCCTTCAGCAAGCCAACATACGCCACCTGCGCGAGATCCTCGGCCGGCTCCGGGCTGCGCGCGTACCGGCGCACGCAGGACCAGACCAGGCCCTGGTAGCGGGTGACCAGGATCTCGCACGCCGCCATCCACCGCTCGCTGGCCCGCGGCATCGACCGCAGGATATCCAGCAGCGCCCGTTCCTCCAGCCCGGCCAGGTCCCGGCGAGAGTCCGGTCCGGCTGGGGCAAGCGAACCTGACACGGATTCCGTGACGGATATGGCTGCCACGCCTGAAGTGGCAAATCCCGTTTTCGATGAAAGTGCAGCCATGCCCAACCTCGGTTTCGCAGAAGACCAGAAAAAACCGCCTAGGTCCAGGGCAGATAAATATGCAACCATGCATTCGCAGACATAATTAGCGTTTCCCCTCATTTTCAGCCTAGGGCTTTGGAGCGAAAACGGCAAATGCATGGCGCCGCGCGGCCCGGCTGATCAGCCCTAATCGGTCAGGCCGTCGTTCTTCCTCCGGGTGAACGCCGATTAACGCAGATATCACGCTCGATATACCGTGGCCGGCACGGCCGGGTTCTGCGCAGCGGCCGGGCCATCCCGTGATGCGCAGCGCGGCATACCGGCGGCCGGCCGCCGCACCGTGGCACCGCGGCGGCATCGAGCCGCTGGGAGGCGGACGGCTCGCGCTGAAGCTCCTTCGCACCGCCTGCGGCCTCGTCCACGCTGGGATACACCGAGAAGACATCGATCAGGCCGGTGGCGGTCAGGATCCGGTGCACTGGTGGCTGCGGCGCGGCCAGGGGCAGGTCGCCGCCGCTGGGCCGGGTCCATTTCCTTATCCGCAGCAGTACGGCCACACCGGTGTAGCCGATGCCCTCAAGAGCCGCCAGGTCCACGATGACCGACGGTCCGCAGGCCGCCACGGCCGTGATCAGGTGGGACGCAACACCCGGAGCGTCGGCCAGGCCGAACTCACCGTTCAGGGCGACAACGCCCAGCCCGTCGCCGTCGCGGATGCTGAGATCCACCAGTTCGCGCCTGGACGTGCCACCGATCCGGATCCTGCAAAACCAGCGCGGGCTGCTCCTGGCGACCGTCTTGCCGGCCAGTGCCGACGTTGTCATCTGCATGCTCCGGGCCGGCTCACGTCACGATAAAACCGCTCGGGGCCCTCGGCCAGCGGGCCGTATTTCTTCCGCCCATCGCCAGCGGCCTTTACCCACGCTCAGGCATAGCACAGGGGTGCCGAAATTCGGGAATTCCGGGTCGCGGCCGGTTAATTAGGAAATCCAGGAAAGTGTAGTAATATTAAAAATGTTGCTCCGGACCCCGGCAGGCGTACCGCAGAAATCGCGGATGTGCGGCAGGGCCCGGAGTTTTTCGTTACGCGCAGCAGAGCCGATCAGGGCACCGCAGACTAAAGGAACGGTGAACCACGGGAGAACAATTCTCCCGGGCAAGACCTCACCGCCATCAATGACTGCCGCACGCATCATCTGCTGGCCACCAAAGGAACCAGCCATGGGAATTATCGCCAGCTTCCCGGGCTGGATCCGGCGCTCGCCGAAGTAGCCATCCTGCTGCTGACTTGCCATCTACTTTCCCGGCTACCCGGCGGGGCCGGCGGCCTGATCCGGCGCGGACAGACGCCGGGCCACTGGGAGATATCAGAGGTATCGATATGAATGTCCTGATCATCGTGATCATCGTGGTTGTCGTCGTGGTCTTGCTAGGTGTGGCTACTTCGGCGCGGATCGTGAAGCAGTACGAGCAAGGGGTGCTGTTCCGGCTGGGCCGGGTGCGGGGGCCGCGGTCGCCGGGGTTCCAGCTGATCATCCCGTTCATTGACGTGCTGAATCGGGTGTCGCTGCGGATCGTCACGATGCCGATCCAGTCCCAGGGCATCATCACCCTCGACAATGTCAGCGTCGACGTGTCCGCGGTGGCTTATTACCGCGTCACTGACGCGGTCAAGTCGGTCGTCGCGATCGAGAACGTCTCGTCCGCCATCGACCAGATCGCCCAGACCACACTGCGCAAGGTGGTCGGGCAGCACAGTCTGGACCAGACGCTGTCCGAGACCGACAAGATCAACCTGGATATCCGCAAGATCCTCGACGTCGCCACCGTGGCCTGGGGCGTGGAGGTGACCCTGGTCGAGCTGAAGGACATCCAGCTGCCCGACACCATGAAGCGGGCCATGGCCAAGCAGGCCGAGGCCGAGCGGGAGAAGCGCGCCAAGATCATTAACGCCGAGGGCGAGTCGCTGGCCGCCGCCGCGCTGGGCCAGGCGTCCGACATCATGATGGCCCACCCCCTGGCGCTGCAGCTGCGCAACCTCCAGACTCTGGTCGAGGTCGCCGTCGACAAAAACTCAACCGTCGTGTTCCCCGCGCCGCTGATGAGCACGATCGGCGAGCTCGGCGCGTTTTTGGCCCGCGAAAGCAAAGCGGTCGACGGCCTGCTTTGAGCGCGCGGTCGCCATACCGAACGGATGTTGACCATCTGTGATGCAGACTCCTTATTCGTGTTCAGCGCTGGCAGGTCGATGGCTAACTGATCCATGAAGACGGATGTTCCGGGTC